>JAOZKN010000004.1:0-29034 GCA_029935315.1 Desulfocapsa sp.
TAGCCTCGTTAAACCATTTTACTGTGCCTTCTAACATAATACCCTTGTCCTTAGTGCTGATCAACTGCGTGATCATCTTTTTTTATTGTACCCGAGCGACATTTCCACCGAAACAACCGGAGAAAATGACTCAATTCCATATCGAGTCGTACGTTCGTCACCCTGCACAATTTATACGTTTTTTTATCTTACAGGACAAAACAAATAAAAACCAGAGAAATTCTTCGCTTAATTCCCTTTTTTTGTGTCAAGAAAAAAAGCCCTACGCAACCCCCTTTTATTTCAGGGTCTACAGACCTTTTCTGAGAAAGGATCATTTTTCATTCTTTATAGAATCATCCTTGGTCAAATCGACTCCACAAAATCGACAGGTTGTTGCACTGTTGGCAATCTTTTTATTACATACCGGGCAAAGCTTTATTTTGGGAAGTAAATTAAAGAGGGCAATGAACATAACCAGACCACCGGTAACAAGGGGAACCAACGCGGTGCGGATCGAATTATCGTACTTCAATAATCCTGTAATAACAGCAATAAGTCCTACCAGGAATGCAATGATTCTGAAAAACATTTCTTAATGTCCTTTATGACAGAAGATGACCGGGGGGGGGAAGTCTCAATGAGAGCTTCCAATAGGATTAGAGATAAAACAGCAGTTAAGTGAAGCTGTCAAGGCTATACGAGCACAAAAGCCAAACCAAAAGAAATTCCACCACAAATCAACAAACCACCAACATACTGCAATGGATTCATAAACAGAACAGGAAGAGTCCCCACCGCAAGCATTGAAAAGATACCACGCCCCATAGTCATAATTTTATCTTTTTCAGCCATAAGCATTAATTATTTGTTTACTTTAATAGTTGGACGATTCCATACGTCTCTGCTTCTTTAAGATTGCTTAAAACTATCTCACATCGCTCTTGCTTCGCACCCTGAATCAACGAAATTTATTGCTCTACCTTCTTCTGTCTCTGTACGGTCCCGTTGTCGGCTGACAACACTTTGGTGTCCCGTCTCTCCCATTTTCCTAGCAGCAATGGTGCCAGTTATTTGTAATTCACAATATCCTCCACACAATATCACTATCTAACTGTAATTGTATTACTCTATGCATTATTAATCACAGTACAATATTAAACATTTCAATGTCACACGATCACAACTGTCGTAAAAGTTGAAATATGTGTGGTGTCCGCCAACACTTCTGTCGCATATTGTGCTAAAGAATATTGTTTTTTAAAAATAAAGTTTTTTCCTTGATTTTGTGCATATTGCCATTATGTTTTGTGTATTGACACGTAAACAACTCATTTAATCACAGATTCTCCAGGAGGAAAAGTCTATGAAGATCGCCTTATCAGCAACGGAAGGGAATTTGCAAGCAACAGTTGATCCACGTTTTGGAAGAGCTGCATGGTTCCTGATTGTCGACACCACAACTGGCCAGTTACTCGAAGCGATTGATAACAGCAGTGGAAAATCAGCCGCACATGGTGCTGGTATCGGAGCTGCAGCCCTGGTTGCAGACAAGGGTGTGCAGGCTGTTCTCACCGGAAGGGTTGGCCCCAAGGCCATGCCGGTTCTTGAAAAGGCCAATGTTCAGATTGTTGATGATATCAGTGGTTCTGTTCAGGATGCGATATCCTCTTTTTCCGGAGCATCCGGGACAGGCGAATCAAAACAAACTGCACAGGCGCCCCAACCTTCACGATGCGCAACCGGACAAGGTAAAGGCTGTGGACAAGGTAAGGGGCAAGGAGGAGGAATGGGACAGGGACGTGGCCGTGGTCAATGTCGAAGATAATTTCAGCCTCTTTACAGGAGTAGTATTATGCAGATAGCCATCGCCAGTGGAAAAGGTGGAACAGGAAAAACCACCGTTGCCACAAGCCTTGCACTTAGTGCCGATAAAGCGACACAGTACCTTGACTGTGATGTTGAAGAGCCAAATGGCCATATTTTCCTCAAACCGGATTTCAATCATAGTGAGATCTGTACGGTCACGATCCCTGAGGTCAATACCGAAAAATGCACCGCATGTGGTAAATGTAAAGATATCTGCAGGTATAACGCAATTGTTCAATTCGGCGACACAGTAATGACCTTTCCTGAAATGTGCCATTCCTGTCTCGGCTGTTTCCTTGTATGTGAAGACGATGCTCTTATTAGTTCCACACGTGAAATCGGAGTTCTGGAATCGGGAATAGCCTCTGGTATTGACTTTGTCCATGGTCATGTGCGAATAGGTGAAGCCATGGGAGTCCCTCTCCTCAAAGCTGTCAAAGCCAAGGCTGATCCAGACAAGCTTGTCATCATAGATGCTCCTCCCGGAACGTCCTGTCCCTTCGTGGAATCAATCAGCAATGTAGATTATGTTATTCTGGTAACAGAACCCACTCCTTTTGGCTTGTACGACCTTAAACTTGCTGTTCAGGTGCTGCAGAATTTTAATATTCCAGGCGGAATAATTATCAACCGATCGGATCTTGGCGACAATAAAGTGCAGGAATTCTGCGAAGAAGTTGGGCTGCCAGTATTAATGGAAATCCCATTTGAACGCAAAATTGCAGAAGGGTATGCCAGAGGAAAACCCCTGATAGAAACCGTACCTGAACTACGCACTGCCTTTAACAATGTCCTGGAACAACTTACCCGGCAAATGGCTTAAGACGGAGAATTCGATGAAGGAATTATTGGTATTAAGTGGTAAGGGCGGGACGGGAAAGACCAGTATCGTTGGCTCATTTGCGCACATGGCAGAATCTAAAATAATGCTTGACTGTGATGTCGACGCCTCAGATTTACACCTGCTCCTCTCCCCTGTCCCTGTTGAAGAACATGAATTTCGCTCAGGAGTCAAAGCTCGTGTGAATAGTGAAAAATGTTCCACCTGCGGCATGTGTGCTGAGCTGTGTCAGTTCGATGCTGTCAGCATGCATGACACCGCAGAGATATTGAGAATCTCCTGTGAGGGGTGTGGCGTTTGTGCTCATTTTTGCCCGGAACAGGCTATTACTCTAGAAGAAAATCACTGTGGAACCTGGTATATTTCAGATACTGAATTTGGTCCCCTTGTTCATTCACAGCTTTTTGCAGGAGAAGAAAACTCTGGCAAACTTGTGTCTCACATAAAAAGTCAGGCACGTAACCTGGCAGAAAAAACAAGCGCAGAGCTTATTCTCATTGACGGCTCACCCGGAATTGGTTGTCCGGTAATCGCTTCTCTATCCAATGTGGATCATGTGCTGATCGTCACGGAACCCACTCAATCCGGAAAACATGATCTGGAGCGTGTGCTTCAACTCACCCGACATTTTAAAATTCCGACCATGATTTGTATTAACAAATGGGACCTGCATCCAGAACTAAGCGATGAAATCGAGTTTCTTGCCCTTGAAGAGGACATTGAGATCGTTGGAAAAATACCCTTTGATCCCATGGTTATTGACTGCCAGATCCAAGGGGTTCCGGTGACCAGTAGCAAAACCAGTCTTGCTGCCTATTCCCTCAGAGTCCTGTGGGATACTGTGCAGAAAAGAATTAATGGCTTACAATCATCCCAGGGGATACAAACATTGAGCTAAAAAATCGTCCGGCCCCACTACCGACAATTCGCTATCACACACGGAGAGTAAAATGTATACCATCCATCCCATTGTAATGGGTACAAAGGTTTTTGATAAGGGTATGATGACTTACCAGCATGACTATGGCCAATCGTATACTATTCCAATTTATTGCTGGTTGATAAAGGGCGGCGAGAAGACAATCCTTGTTGATACCGGTGAAATGCACCCGGTTCAGTCTGCAGACAGGGAAAAGGCAATCGGAGGCAAAATTTACACATTTGAAGACGGTCTTGCACAACATGGCCTCACGGGTAAAGATATCGATGTGGTAATCCATACCCACCTTCATTCGGATCATTGCGAGAATGATTACAAGTGTGAAAATGCCAGGTTTTACATCCACAAAAAGGAACTTGAAACCATAAAGAACCCGCACCCCCTTGATTATCGCTATGTGGAAGATTTTATCTTTGAAATAGAAGAAAATAAACAGATTGAAACCCTGACAGAAGATCGTGAATTGTTTCCAGGATTAAGCGTCATGCATACTCCTGCCCACACCCCAGGCGGTATGACTATTTTTATAGATACCGCAAAAGGACGTACTGCCATAACTGGTTTTTGTGTAATCAGAGAAAATTTCGAACCACCAATCCAGATCAAAGCCATGGAGATGGAGGTTATCCCTCCGGGAACAAACATCGACAGCTATCAGGCATATGATATCATGCTGGCAGTGCAACAAAAGGCTGACTTTATTATCCCTCTGCATGAGCCTGAATTTGCCAACGGCTTGGCCATATAATAAACAAGGTATAAAGGAAATAGAAAATAAATCTCAAGGAGACACTATGAAAGCAATTGTTATCTATTCATCACAAAGCAATAACACCAAAAAAGTTGCAGAGGCAGTGGCTACAGAATTAAATTGTGACATGAAAGCGGTGGCTGAAGCTGGCGACATTTCCGGTTACGATACCGTGGCCGTTGGATTCTGGCTCAAGGCGGGAGGACCTGATCCTGCAACACAAGAATTTCTTCCGCAATTATCCGGAAAAAAGGTCTTTCTTTTTGCTACCCATGGTGCAGCGGTGGGCACTCCGCCAGCAGAGAATGCCATGACAAAAGCCAAAGAACTTGCTGCAGGCGCAGAGATTAGCGGCACATTCTCCTGTCCTGGAGAGGTGGCCGAAAGTTTTCTGGAAATAGCTGCAAAAAAAGACCCGCAGCCGCCCTGGCTTGCAGCAGCTCCTGCCGCTAAAGGCCATCCAGACGCAGACGATATTGCTGCCGTTAAACTGGCAGTAAAAAATGTCTTTTAACTGATTTCTCCAAAAACATTCTGCCTTATCTCACCCCAATTATCTGGCAGAAATACTAAAGATGATCGGCTCTATTGCAGAGCCGATCATCTTTACTGAACAATTTACAGACATACAACTACTGTTCTATCTCACACTCATTCCCCTTACACTTCACATCAGCGACAAGATAATAGGGATTATATCCCTTGTATTTTAATTCATAATAGGCCATTTCAGCACGAATACCAGTTGTACAGTGGATATAAATTTTCTGTTCTCTGGACATATTCTCTATTGTGGCAAAAAATTCATCCAGCCGACAACATAAATCATCAAGAGGAATATGATATGACTGCCTTAACTTACCACTGATCGCCTCATCGTTGGTGCGCACATCAAGAATAATCGCAGCTGTCGGATCTTTGAGGGCTGCATTAAACTCTTTCAGTCCAACTTCTCCCTCAAGCAATGTTTTCTTCCATTGAACATCTGTCACCACCGGACCGCTGTCCAGTTTTCCCCCAAGTCTTCTCCAGCCTGAATAACCACCCTCTACAAGGGAAAGTTTTTTGTATCCTCTGTCGTAAAACATTTGTAAGGCAGCGATAGTTTCCTCCTCGTTATCACTATACAGGACAACCGACGCCTTGAGAGGAATGGTATCAATTGTATTTTCAAGGCTTGCAAAAGGAATACTGAAAGAACGTGTAATGCGGGACTTCTCACTTTTCATGCTACTGCGCAGGTCAATCAGGACTCTGTTGCCCTGACAGACAAAACCAAACCCTGCATAAGTCGGATATTTCGCCTCCATCCAGGCAGGTTCTCCTGCAAGCATCACCCGAACATTTTCATACCCAAACAGAACCGCCTGACCGGCGGATTGAAGGCACATCCCTCAGACAGGGCCACCACAGTAAAAAATCAGTAACGTATCTTTATCCTCCGGCAACATGCCTTGTAAATCCTTCATTTGGGGGACAGGGATGGAAATAGCTCCCGGAAGGTGTGACGCAGAGTAACGTGCAGCAGGACGGGAATCAATCAATTCAAAGACTTCTCTCTTCTCTATCAGTACTTTGACGTCATCCACAGAAATTACTGTAACACCGGAAGGAATTTGAGAAAGTTCTGGCTTAAGTGACAATGCATAGTTCTCACCGTTTCGTTTTTCATAACGGATTATTACTTTATACCGTGTTGCAGAGTACTCCAGCCCTTTGGTCTGGTCATCAAATCTGATCGGGACTATCTTGCTCTTATCACCATTGCCTATTTCAAGGCTAAGAAGTTTTGCCTTATTGGATTTAGCAATCACTGTCCCCCGATAGACATCGATACCGGCAACCTGTTGACCTGACTTGATATCGGCACACCCATGCATACACAGGGTAAGAACAAACCAAAGAAAAACAAACCCAAGCAATTGTTTTTTCACAAAAGACCTCCTTTACAAAATTGAAGAACTCATACATCGGTCTATTCCCTGTCAAGCTAAGATAGCCAGTGGCAACAATGAGTGAACAGAACATATGCTAACATTATGGCACAAATTGAGTCGGAAAACCATAAGTGTATTTCATAATTTTAAAAGATCAAAAGATGGACAAAAAAAAGCTCCTGCCCCTCATATTGAGGACAAGAGCTTTTAAGGATGGAGTACTTTTCAGTTATTTATTTGCTTTTACTGCCTTGGGCGCCTTGTTTACATATTTAAAAAATACTGGAAAGGCTACAAAGAAGGCAACGCAGATCAGATATTCAATGCCCTTAATGTGCGTGTAATAATCAACCAGTGTATGGAGAGGTTTTACCATACCAATCGCTGTCATATATTGTCCTGCCAAAGTACTTACTGACCAACCTACCGATGACAAGGCACTGACAAGTGCGGCACCAACCCACAAACACATGATTGATCCTGCTGCAAGGATTATTCTTCCGGCTGTTTTTGATTTGTTTGTATCTGTGCTCATTTTGTTCTCCTTGAAATGTATTTAAGTTATCAACAATATAATCTGATACGCAAGACTAAAACCCTGCGATTGCAGACAGATAATTCTTAACGAGATTTACAGGACCATCACCGACAAGTGCATTCACCAAACAAACTGTTCCCCAAAGACCAACCAGTGTTGCCATTGTCATGCCAACACCCATGGCAAATTTTGAAGTTTCATAGCCCACATCAACTTGGGTGTTTGTCGTTTTGCTTGTTTTTGTGGTCATGGAGTCCTCCTGTTTTAAATATTAACGTCTTGATAATTGCCGTTTTCCTAATAGATAGCGCCAAGCAGACCTTTTGCGACATCAGTAATACCATTGTTCATAAGTGCACTGATCATGCAGGCACAAGCCCACACACCAACCAGAGCCGCAGCACTGATCCCTACACCAAGGGCAAATGTTGATGTTTCATAAGCGGCATCTACTTGCGTACTATTTGTTATTTCAGTTCTCATTGTGTTCTCCCTTATCGATTGAATGTTACGTTAATTTTTATTCTTTATCTTCTATGAAGCAGCATTGATGCCAGTTTACACAAAAATGCTATTTTCCCGCCAGAATCAAGCTATCTTACTAACATTACACAGTTTTAAAACGTAGAGAACATCCAAAGGAGACAAGACACTTGTGAGGCACTAAAAGTGTGGCCTACATAAATGCGTTGCATTGCAGTAGAAAAGTGTAGTTTCTTTTCTACGCTAGTGTTGCAGACTGTTTCGGATACGTGCTGTAGAGAAAAGCAGGAGCAAACAGAACAAAATTGAAGGAAGTAACCATGCAGCAGAAGTGCTTGATTCTAAATAATAACGCGTTGTACAATTTTGCAGCTAGTCGCACCCTTCTCAGCTATCATGATTATCTGGAGGACTGAGAAAATTCACTAAAAACTGGCAAATGAAAACCAGGGCATAAACGACAATAATAACGACAACCCAATCCAGAACCCTTGAGCTGCGTACCAATATCCATTCCAGCATCTTATTTAGTCCGTGTATGATTGTGCAGCAACTTCCCCGCTGAGAGGAATATCGATTACACAAAGGTTGGTCTGATTTACTTCTCTTGAAATCTTAAGACTACCACCAAAAGTGTGCAAAAAATCGTTACAAAAATTCATATTATGCCATGGTCGCTCTGAGGCATCTTTTGTGGCTGCATGAGTAAGCTTCCAGGGTGAGCCATTATCTTCAATTTCTATCACAACCCTGTTTTTAGCAACACCATCTTCATTAAAAGCAATCCTGATCTGTTTATCTGTTGCAGAGGTGGTTTTATTATTATCCCTATTGAGTGCCACCCTGCTGCTTTGCAGTGCTGACAGGATAACAAGTTGCAAATCGCTTACATGGTAATTAAGTGCTCGTGTTGGATCTACAAGATCAATACTTAAATCTATCCTGTCATTTTTAAATGTACCCTGGACAAGTGCTGCAATATGAAAAAATATTTCTTCCAGCGATCGACTCGTTGCACTCTCAGCACCACTGGTAAACTGCAAAGTATGTGAAATAAGATCAGCCATCTTCTTCTCTTCAATAAAAAGCTTTTCAAGCAATACCCGAGAATCATCGTCTAATTGAAGATCTTTGCTTAAATCAAGAAGAGCCTGAGTATAGTTGATTATACCATTAGCACGATTAGTGAGTTCGTTGCTGATTCCACCAAGGAGATTACCAATGCTGCTATTACGGTAGAGCAGTGACATCTCATCTATATTTTGCCTGTTTGTTTCTTCGCCTGCTCTCTTATCGTTACTGAGAGCCATATTTTCAATGGCTTTATGAAGCGTAAAAAGAGTAACGCTGTCCTTTTCCTCTGGAAAGGCATTTCTGCAGTAATTAATGATTGGTGAAGTAACGTATTGATTTATCACCAGCAACATAATGCTTACCGCGGCAATAACCATGGCAAGTAGACCAACAAGCGCACGATGCAGCCCAAGAAGCTGTTTTTGCGTATAACGCGAGATTAGTTGATTAAAGGCCGTGAGTTTCGAATGTATTGTTCGTAATTGGGCAGTGAGTTTTGCGAGTTGATCAGGGCCTGGTACACTGTTGATGGTTTGTATGCTGCGGATAGATACGGTAAGGTTAACGAGATCCACCTGATTTATAAAATTAAGTTTAAATTCTTCTGGAATAAGAACATCCGCCAGGATTACATTCAGCTCATCATCGAGGCTGCTGATTTCATGTATAATTTCAGCGTTATTTAAGGAATTACCCTGTAAAAGAACCTCGTTAATATGCTCTTTGATCCCTGTAAACTTAAACAAAAGACTCTGACTGGAGTTAACAAGGGCATCACACTGACGATAGAGTAAGTATTGTTTGCCTGCAAAAAAGATCACCACCAGAAGCAAGGCGATAGTTGCAAATGTGAAGAGAGAAAATATCTGTTTCAATGAAATTCGAGAAAATATTTCTTTCATCAGCGTCTCCAGCTTACTGGATTATCAAGACCTGCAAGGAGTACTCACATAGTACTCCTTGCAGATTAATGGTGAACGATTAACTGGTTATCCTCTACCTCTCACCTTTCCATTCGTAAACGATGGGCAGACGATAGACGATAAAACGATAAGTTAAAAAGTAGAGCGCATAGATTGTGACCGTAATCCATACTTCCTTCCAGTGTGGAATCTCCTGGTACATCTGCCAGTTAAAGCAGACAAGAGCTGTGTTCAGTCTATTCCAGATAATTCCAATGGCCGCAATAAATGCACCGAAGCGAATTAATGTTACCCAGTTGTTTCTGACGCCAAAGGCAAACATGAACATGGGCAGAACAACAGCGACACCGAGTTCAAGCATGTAATAGCTGCCCCATCCTGTGAGCAGGTAGGTCCACTCCTGATCATGAGCAACAGCCACAAGTTTAACAACCAGATAGGTAATCATGGCAAGTGAAGCACCTTTTGCCATTCCTATGGTGACATAATCCAGATTGTTTTTAAAATCATCATCACAGCGCCAGCCCATATAGTTCTTGATCAGGGTTGAGGCAATAATCACCATGGAAAGCCCACCAAAAATGGATGAAACAAAGAAATGTATCCATTGAAAGTTTGATGAGACCCATAATGGATGGACTTTTGCCGGTGCATATGTGAATAAGGCACCCAGAGCACCCTGATGAAGTGTTGACAGGATAATTCCAGCAACTGTGAGCCCAAGAACATATTTGCGTATTATGCGTTTACCTTTAAGCCAGCCAATCCATTCGAAAAATGCTGGTAGAACTTCAGCAATTTGAACCGAGAGATAGGTGGCAACATGCCAGGCAACAAGGAATAATACAGCAGCAGGCCCTAAAGAAACAAACATGGGGTACGGCAGGCGCCATGGCATACCAAGATCCACCTCGAGAAACAGTACAGCAAAGAAATACCCAAGGAGACCATTGAGCAGTGCTAATCGTTCAATGGAATGGAAATCTTTTCTGCCAAAGAGTTCTACTGTAGTGCCAAGCATAAATCCTGATGCCGACAGGGGAACCATACCAAAGAGTCCAAACCCAAGAAACAGTCCCCAGGGGTAATCATTGGACGCATGCGTTACCCAGCCAAGCCCAAAAGCGTAACGACCTAGAATTAAGGGTATGCCGATGGCAAAAATCATCAACATAAACCAGTTTACCGGGTTTCTGAAAAACTGCTTTTTATATTCTGCGACGGAGAGTCCGAGCCAGAGTTTTTCTTTAATGGTCCAAGCAGAGCCATCTTCTTTTGTGTGATGGACGATTGGAATTTCAGGTCTTTCTTTAGAAAAGAGTTTCATACCTGCTCCTCCTTCTCATCATTTTCTTTCGCTTTTTTCAATTCTGCTTCTTTTTCCATTTCTTTCACTTTATCTTTACGGGTAGCAAGTAAATGAAAACCCACAAAGAGGCCGGGCCATATGGTAAGTACCATCGGTACCATAGCCAGGAACTCTTTAACCGAATTGATGATCGGCTCTTTGGGTACGTGGGTGTCAAAACCGACTTTATCAAATGGTACACTTGAAAGATACATCCAGGCGGTACCACCCACCTCATGTTCTCCGTAAATATGATCAACATATTTACCAGGTGTCTCACGAATGCGTTGTTTGCCAATTTTCAAGACATCTTTACGCCGGCCAAAAGTTAACGCTTCCTGTGGACAGGCCTCTACACACGCAGGTGGCTGGCCATTTTTAAGACGAGTGTCATAACAGAAGATGCATTTCATAATCCTTGGCGTAAAGGCACTGGAATACTTAAATGTTGGGATATAAAATGGACAGGCAACCATACAGGTTCTGCAACCAACACAAACTTTTGCATTATAAATAACTGCCCCCTCAGGTGTCTTTGTGTAGGCGTTAACAAAGCAGGAGGTGAGACATGCTGGCTCATTACAATGGTTACACTGGATCTTTCTAAATAATGGATGATCAATTTCAGGAGTATCGTAACGGTTGACGACTGTATACGCAGTTTCGTCGGTACGTCGTTTTTCGCCATGATGCATGTGATCAAACACTGAAAAATCATCAAATGGCACAGCAGGTTCAGGTAAATCTTGTTCTTTATTACATGCCGCTTCACAGGATCTGCAACCTACACAACGGGTAAGATCTACAATAACACCCATTCCTTCAGGATAGTTGTCAAAATCACCGGAGGCTGCACTTGTCTTTTCTTTCACGACCATGGCAGCTGCCGTTGTTGCCAGCCCACCTTTTATAAAACTTCTACGATTCAATTTTTTCATAATTTCCTCTCTTAAAACTGGTTTCCGGAATAGTTATTAATGATGCGATTCGGATACAGCTCCTCCTTTTGGAGCATATTCACCAGTGTTAAACCTCTTTTCTCCTGCCTCTGTCATCGCATGACAATCTGTGCATCCGGTTGGACCATCTATAATTTGATGGCAGCCAATACAGTTAAGATGATAGGCTCCTTTTAATCCCGGCTTATCGATATGATACAGTACAGGGTTATCCAGTTCGGCCAGATATTTCTTACCAAAACGATCAGCTTCATGGCATCCTACGCAAGTGACATCATCACCTTCAGGGGTGTTGGCATGACATCTTATGCAATTAGGATCAGCTACCTTGACACCAGTTGTATGATGATGACATTCTGCACAACTCGCGTAATCAACGTGCATAAGGTGGTTAAACTCCACAGGCTCATATAAACTCGCCAGTGAATCTATGGTTACGGTTTCTGGCGCGTCCTCTGCTTCCATGGACAACAGTTGTCCAGGAGCAAACAGTATTGCGCCTGTGGTCAGTGCCAGTGCTGTCCTCATAATTGTTTTTCGTCTGAGCATTGTTTTCCTCCATGTAAAAAATCTTCAGGGTTTCTCCCGTAAGTAGTAATCTTTTTCTGTTTAGCCCTCCCTTCGCTTATGTCTCAAATTTTCTTCAATTTTTATTTCATTAATGTAGCATTGGTGTACGATTTCAAATTCTTCAAAATCAACGGTCTCATTGACCAGCAAGGCTTCCGCCAGTTTATGGAGGAACTTGTTATTGTTTGTCAACAACTCATAGGTCTCGTTGTAGCATTGTTCTATCAAAGCAGATATTTCATGATCAATACGTTCAGCGGTTTTTTCACTGTACGGTTTTGATGATGTGGTTCCCCCAAGGAATCCGTCCTGTTCCTGGGAGTAGGCCACAGGCCCAAGGGCATCGCTCATTCCAAATTCGCAGACAAGGCGACTTGCAATATCCGTCGCAGAAACGATATCATTACTGGCACCTGTGGTCTGGTGCGCAAAAACAATCTCTTCCGCAACTCGTCCACCCAGTAGTATTTTTATGCGATTGATCAGGTATTCCCGTGAATAGGTATAGCGGTCATCCAAAGGAACCTGTTGGGTGAGTCCAAGCGCACGTCCACGAGGGATGATTGTGATTTTGCGTACGGGATCTGTGTCTGGCAGTAATTTGGCAGTTATTGCATGTCCTGCCTCATGATAAGCAGTAACTCTTCTGTCTTTTTCATTGATCACTACATTTTTACGTTCAAGTCCGAGGCTGATCTTATCTTTTGCCTCTTCAAAATCTAAGGTGTCCACTGCAGTTTTATTCTTTCGGGCAGCCATAAGAGCAGCTTCATTGACTAAGTTAGCAATCTCTGCACCGCTAAAACCTGGAATAGATCTGGCAATGTCTGACAGGTCAGTACCACGAGCCATAACGATTTTCTTTGCATGGACTTCCAGTATCTTCCTTCTTCCCTTCACATCCGGCAAAGCAATGGTCACCTGACGATCAAAACGTCCTGGTCGAAGCAGTGCCGGATCAAGCATATCAGGACGATTGGTAGCAGCAATAATGATGACTGTTTCATCAGAATCAAAGCCATCCATTTCAACGAGTAAGGCATTAAGGGTCTGTTCGCGTTCATCGTTTGAGCCGCTGGCATTTCCACCACTGCGTTTGCCACCAATGGCATCGATTTCATCTATAAATATGATGCAGGGAGCATTTCTCTTAGCCTCTGTAAACAGTTCTCGCACTCGTGATGCACCAACACCCACAAACATCTCCACAAAATCAGAGCCGCCAATCGAGTAAAAAGGGACTGATGCTTCGCCGGCAATTGCTTTTGCGAGCAATGTTTTTCCTGTTCCCGGAGAGCCCTGAAGGAGTATCCCTTTGGGGATATATCCGCCAAGGGTTGAGAATTTTTCGGGATTTGTCAGTGAATCAACAACTTCAACAAGTTCCAGACGAGCTTCACTTATTCCAGCAACATCATCAAAACTGACATCTATTTTCTTTTTGGGATGAAATGATTTTCCTTTTCCCTTGCCAAAATCAGGCTTACCACCCTGTTGATTCCTGCTAAAAATTAAATATCCACCAAGAATAAGCATTATTGGAAGCATTGATTTCATAAAACCGCCCCAACTTTCAGCATCCGATTCAGCTGTAATGGTTATTTGCTGTTTTTTGAGCAGAGGGAGCACAGTCTGTAAATCAGGGATATAAGAAGAAAAAGAGTGCTCCTGAAGGTCAGTTGCGACAACCGCACCACCCTTCAGATGTACAGCTTTTATTTTATTTTCTTTAACAAGCTCTATAAATTCGCTGTATGAACGCTCCACCGGTGTTACTTCACTTAAATATACGTTATACCCAACGACACCAAGAAAAGTCAGCAGCAGTACAAGTAATCCTGTTTGAATTTGAGACATAGCCTACTCCTTCCCGGTTTTTGCAGTTATACTCTTGTAAGAAAGTGATTTATTATTAACCACACCTTTGAGCAAAAGGTTAAATACTGCCTCTGCATCAGGGAGAATTGCCGCATTACTACGAAAACAAAACTCGTCGAGATAGTGTTGCAGATGTTTAGCCACGACCCCACCCCTATGAATTTTACTTAGCCAGAGTTCAAAACTCCTGATGATGTCCATGCCTCGATCAACGACTGCACTACGGACTGTGATAAAATTGTCCCCTGACACAGTATTGAAAAGATCAATTTCTGGCAGTATCAGCGAAGAACCCCGAACAATTCTGGTTTGCAGAAAATCTGCAACGGCCTCAGAATTCAATTCAGGCGCTGTCTGCATCTTGATTCGTCCAGTAATACCCGCTGGAAGAATAATCTCAGCTGCAACTATTATGGGTGCCTTGTCCCGTTTTTTCCCGCCCAGGGAAATTGAATCAGTTGCAATTTCAACAGTATCCCGGCACTGTCTGCTATCTGCAACAGCCATGGCCATGCGCAATTTTTGCAACCATGTCCAGGCAGTCTGATAACTTGAAAGCTTCAGCAGGCGCTGCAGGTTTTTTGCACTATGTCCACCTGTGGCTGAAGTAAACCACCAGATGCAAATCAGCCATTCAGAAAGCGGCTTCTTTGTACCATGCATAACAGTATTTGTAGTGATGGAAGTCGGATGGCCACAGTGAGAACAAGTGATCGTTTTTGCCGGAGGTTGTTCAGTATTTACCCAGTTGCAGTATGAACATTCAAAACCCTGGGGCCAGCGCTTAGAAAACAAAAAACGCAGACTCGTTTCCTCATCTGGAAACATTTTTCTGAATTCTTCTGTTGTTTCTGGGAAACGCGTCATCTACTTTCCTCAAATTAGTTACTTATCCACTTTAATTTGAGTTATTGCACATATGATGCCATGAAAAGAAAACATTAAACTACTTACTTAAATGCTAACAAAACGATTACTTACGTTGAAAAATGTCCTTTTGTCTACAGAATGACGATATTGGCAGAGAAAAAATTCGCTACGAAAGTGTAGCACGTGCCACACTTCTGATCAGACAGAAGTGTGGCATCGGGGAGGGCTAAATATCAAGGCTGGTGAGATCGATGTGTAATTCTTTAATTTTCCGGTAGAGTGTGGAACGGTCAATACTGAGCAAGCGAGCTGCTTTTGCCTTATTTCCACCACTTTTTTTCAATGCTGCAATAATTCTGTCTTCCGGACTGTTTCCCTGAAATGACTGAGAAGAAAGATCATAATATTCAGCACCAGGAAGAACTGTGTCCTGGACAGAAACAGAACTATTGACAATTTCGGTTGGGTACAGAATTTCCTGGGGAAGTTGTTCTTTTGAAATGGTTGCATCTGTGCAGAGAACGGCAGAACGTTCAATGACATGCTCAAGTTCTCTGATATTTCCGGGCCATGAATATCTCGTCAATAATTCCATGGCCTGATCAGATATACCTGTTATCGGTTTACCCATTTGTGCAGTGTAATGCTCAAGAAAATGGTTAGCAAGAAGACTTATATCTCCTACACGTTCACGTAAAGGAGGAAGAATTATATCGATAACCCGTAAACGAAAGTAGAGATCTTCTCTGAATTTACCTTGCTGTACTTTTTCCTTTAAATTAACATTTGTTGCTGCAATCACCCTTAAATCCACTTGTATTGGAGTGTCTCGACCGACAGGATAAAATGTTTTCTCTTGTAAAAAACGCAGGAGTCTCAATTGCATCATCGACGACACATCTCCGATTTCATCCAGGAACAAGGTGCCGCCATCTGCCTGCAGGATTCTTCCCATGCGGTCTTCATCCGCCCCGGTAAAAGAACCTTTCTTATGGCCAAACAGTTCACTTTCAAGAAGATTTTCCGGTATTGCCGTACAATCCACTTTTACAAGGGGTCTGTTTTTTCGATGGCTTTCTAGATGCAGTGCTTCCGTTGCGAGTTCTTTTCCCGTTCCGGACTCACCAGTTATCAACACAGCCGAATCAACCTTGCCCACATTTTCAATCATGGTGTAGACAGTCTGCATGACAGGACTTGACCCAATCATCCGATGAAACGTTGCTCGCTGTTTACTCTGTTCAGGCGCAATGGCGGTCATATCACGTATAACAATGGCAACGCCGCGTGTTCCACCTCTGCCATCCTCAAGAGGAGAAACACAGAGGCTGACAATCTTTTGCTTATCAGAGTGGGTTATAAATTCAATTCGATGTTCAGTGATTTCAATACCGGATCGCAAGACCTTTTCGATATCTTCTTTGAAAAAGCATGCTTTGTCATCATCACAAACAGCTGCCAGATTTGCACCTTCTTCAATTGCCGGATTGATTGTTGCAAAAAGTGAACGTGCAGACTGATTCATTTTAATAATATTCATATCATCGTCAGTGGTCAGTATGGCATCAGAGACGCTGCGAAATATTGTATCAAGGTAACTGCGATACTTCTCTTTTTCTTCTTCTGCTTTTTCTTTTTCTTTTTGCAGTCTGTACTGCTGTAATGCAAGGCGACTGGTTCTCAGAAGCTGATCTTTTTCCACAGGTTTCTGAATATAATCAAATGCTCCCAGGCGCAATGCATCTGATACTGTCTCTACATTAGGATACCCGGTCACCATGATTACCGGACAATCCATTTTGAGTTCGCGGATCCGTTTTAACAAATCAATTCCGGTATTTCCGCCAAGAACAATATCGCTGATAATCAAATCAAAATCACAGTTGGAAAGTTCAAGTACTGCTTCGTCAAAACTGGAAGCCAGCACAATTGGTCCGTATCCTTCACGTTTAAGAAATATTTTAAAAGTGTGGCGCAATGATTCCTCATCATCAACTACAAGGATGGGAACATTTTCTGTTGCTATAGTACTCATATCTTCTCCTGCTTTTATTTCAAAAGAATTATGAGAAGGCATTAAGATCCCTGAACATGACAACTGCTCCGGTTATCTTTTTCCCTTCAACAATCGGTGTGGAACTGTATTCAACGGAAAAGCTATTCCCATTCTTGGTCCAGAAAACATCATCCGATTTAAAGTGAACCTGACCATCCCTGCAAGCCATATAAATTGGACACTCTTCTTCCTTGTATATGCTACCGTCGGAATGACTGTGATGAACAAGTTCATGATGAGATTTACCTATCAATTCTTCCTGCTCCCAGCCCAGCATAATGGACGCTGCTCTATTCATAAATGTTACATTACCTTTATCATCCAGACCAAAAACACCTTCTCCTGCAGAATTCAGAATAAGTTCCATCTGTTTTTGCAACTTCCTGGCTTTGGTAATATCTTTAAAAATAACCACCGCACCCGTTTTTTTCTCGCCATCCAGGCATGGTGTTGAGACATATTCAACAGGGAAACTCCCCCCATTTTTTCTCCAGAAGACATCATCACTTTCGCTATGAATATGACCATCCTTATAGGCCATATAAATGGGGCATTCTTCCACGGGAAATTCAGCACCTGTCTTACGGGTATGATGAACGAGATCGTGATGGGACTTACCAACGAGTTCATCTCTTGACCATCCGAGGAGTTCAACGGCTTTACGGTTGACAAAAGTAACTATCCCATGATTATTAATTCCAAAAATACCGTCACCTGCAGAGTCCAGAATAGCCTGCAGACGTTTTCGAAATTTAATGCCTTCAGATTCTGCCTGAATACGTTCAGCAATTTCACGGTTAAGAGAGCCGTTCACAACTGACATCTCAAATGTTTTTTTCTCAACAGCATCATCCAGGGTTGATTGTACGTCATTGAGATGATCTGTTACACTTGCAAGTTTATCCTGCAATTCTTTTTCTTTTTTCTGAGCAGTTCCTGCAATCTTTGAAAAGATAAAAAAACAGAGCCCATAGAGGGCTAGCAGAAAAACAAACGTGTAAACAATGTAGGGAATAAATGGATCCGCTGCTGGGTTTACGAGTTGCTTCTGCACACGATATTCTATTGCAATAACCAGGAAAAAAGCCATTGAAAGTATTATCAGTGAACGTGAATATTTAGCCATAAAATGCTCCTTACTCTACAGAGATTGGTAATTCCACAATGAGTGATGTTGATTTTCCCGGATCGCTTAGGATTCGTAACAAGCCTTTATTATCCTTCATCAGGCCATGACTAATACTCAAGCCAAGTCCGGTACCCTCACCTTTGGTTTTGGTGGAGTAAAATGGATCGAAAACGCGTTCTATCGTATCATGTTCAATTCCTGTCCCATTGTCAGTCAGAGTCAGGCACACGTATGATTTGTTGTTCCGTTCTACTTCGGTCCCTGTGATGGTAAATTTCTTATCAGGATCAGCATTTTTATACTTTGCATTCAGGGCATAACGTCCGTTGGAAAAAATATTAAGTAAAACCTGTTGAATTTGCTGAGCATTACAATATACAAGAGGCAAATCATCAGGAAGTTGCAGGTCAATGATTATCCTGTCATGCTTGAAACGATGAAGAACAAGTTCCAGACTGTTATCAATGATTTTCCGTATGGAAACAGTTTCGGCTGATTCATCACGACGTCTGGAGAAATCAAGAAGATTTGAAACAATTGAGGCGATTCGTTTCCCTTCTTTTATTACTCGTTTAAGGAGTTCCTGTGACTCTTCATCATCAGGATCATCAAGGATAATCTGTGCATAATTAATAATCCCATTAATTGGATTATTAATCTCATGGGCAACACCTGCGGCAAGCTCACCAACAGAGGCAAGTTGGGCAGAACGCATTGACTCTGCCTTCATCTGCTCCTCTTCCGTAAGATCTCTTGCTACCAGTAAAGCTGCCTCCATACTGTTATTCTGCAGTTGTAATGGACTTACGGTGAGCAGATAACTGCCATGCAGACCTTGAAGTTCTGTTTCTATAATTCTGCTGTGTCTTTCACGAATCAGGTCTTCAAGGGGACAGGATGCACCTTTCAAACGGCCTCGATGCAGAATTTCACAAACCTGTTTCCCTATTACTTCTGAGGGTAATTTTCTGGCAGCAGTGAATGTGGCAGGGTTGGCGTCAATAATGACTGAATCAACAGAAACGATTAGAGCAGGGTCCTGTATTGCTGAAAATATATTTTCCCATTGGGCAACAGCTTGTTTTAATTCCTTGTTTCTCTGGATTTTTCCTGTGACATCGATTCCAAAAAGAACCATGCCCACCTTGCCCTGCTCAATGTTTTGCCGAAAAGAAGCGTGCCAGGCAATAAAACGTTTACTCTTGTCTCTGGCAAGCAGACAAGATTCAAAATTCATCTGATTTTTCTCACCTTTGAGGACATTACTAACCCTGCGTTGATTGGCCTTTCTGTAATCCGGTGCCATTAACACATCAACCCAGTAACTATCAATAACCTCTTTTTCTGTGTATCCAGTCACTTCTTCAGCCGTCTGGTTAAAAGACACAATTCGTCCGCAGGGCGAAACGGAAACAAGCAGGGCTTGCATGGTGTCAACTATCTCTCTATTAAAGTCACGCTCAATCTGCATTCGCTGGGTCATATCCTGGGAACGCAGGGCAAGGGTGATATCAGAGATTACTGCTTGCAGAAAAGATACTTCCTCACGACTAAAGCAGCCTACCTTCTCAGAGTGAATACTGATGACACCATATTCAACATCTTTATATCGTAGAGGCCACGCCAAACAGGAGCGGAAACCGGTTTTAAGTGAAATTTCACGCAGAGCTTTACTCTCTTTTTGCTTGCGTACATCATTACAAACAACGTGTTCTCTGGTGATAAGGGCCTTTGCAGCAGGATTATCCTTATGCATGTCTGTGATCACCTGTTCTATCAGATTCATACAGTCCGGATTAGGAATGTTTGCAGAGGTGATTGCAACAAGTGGGGTAATGCCGCTATTATCTTCATCTCTCTTTCCAGCCCAGATCAGACAATACTCCTGATTCTGCATAAGAATATTACAGCACTTCTCAAGAAGTTTTGTTTGATCACTCCTACCATTAACACCTGACAGATCAAGCTCATTGATAGCCAGAAGAATTTCATTTCTGCGTTCTGAGTTCATATACAATATTTTTACAGAGAAAATTAACGCAACATTTCTGTTGCACAAAAAGACACCATACTACACAATTACTACACTAGTGTTGCAAGTAATGCGACAAATATGTGCTTCGATATTACATTTGCACAGAACGTGCCTGAAGAGGAAATACGCGACAAAGATGTGGTTTAAACAGAGAACAAATCCCTGTTTAAACCAGGATGATAGATTAAAAACAAAGATCAGTCAGATGTAATTAACGATGGTTCAAAATCTACAGGAGCTTCAAAACCGAGTAGATTCATAACGGTTGCAGCAACATTTGCAAGCCCTGCATCATCAATATTCTTGAGTATGAATTTATTCGTTGCGCTATAATCTTTAATAATGAAGGGAACCGGATTTCTGGTATGGGCAACCATTGCCGTTCGTTCACCGTTTTTCTCTGTCCACATACAGTCAGCATTCCCGTGATCTGCTGTGATCACCGCAATCCCCTGTGCTTTTTTAAGTACCGGTAGGAGGCGACGTAGCATAAGATCCACGGTTTCGACTGCAATTCGTACGGAAACAGGAACTCCGGTATGGCCAACCATGTCTCCATTTGCGTAATTCAAACGGATATTTTTATATTTTCCTTCAAGAATAGCGGCAATAACCTTATCCGTGATTTCTGCTGCTTTCATCCAGGGGCGCAGATCAAAAGTTATTTTATCCGACTTAATCTCAACATATTTTTCCAGTTTTTCATCAATATATCCTGATTTATTTCCATTCCAAAAATATGTTACATGCCCGAATTTCTGCGTTTCTGAAATTGCGTATGTGGTCACGCCCTCTGCACACAGATACTCACTCATTGTCTTGTCAATTACTGGGGGTTCTACAAGATAATGAGCAGGTATCATGGCATCGCCATCATACTGCATAATTCCTGCGAAAAAAACTTCCGGCCGGCGTACCCTGTTAAAAGCTGTGAATTCGTCTTCATCAAATGCAAGGGAGAGTTCTATGGCCCTATCACCTCGAAAATTAAAAAGAATGACAGCGTCACCATCCTCGACAGTACCAACGGCCTTCCCGTCCCGCTCAATAACGAAACTATCCATATACTGATCGGTGAGCTCCGGATCTTCTTCATAATAGGTTTGAATAGCATCACAGGCAGAGCTAAAGCCACGACCATGACCAAGGACATGGGCCTGCCACCCTTTTTCTACAATGGACCAGTCCGCCTGATAACGATCCATGGTAACATTCATACGTCCACCACCGGAGGCAATACAGTAATCTTTTCCATTTTGAGACAAAGCGTTAAGCTTTTCCTCCAGAGGCCGAAAAAAATCCAATGCACTTTTAGGCGCCACATCACGACCATCCAGAAGGGCATGCACCCGAACCTTGTTGAACCCATCGCTATTACACTGCTCCAGCATCTGGTACAGATGATCAACATGACTGTGTACATTGCCATCGGACAGTAACCCTATAAAATGGAGGCTTCCGCCATTATCCAATCGTTTCCTGATCTCTTTCCATGCATCACCCTCATACACGGCTCCACTCGCAAGAGCTTCATTTACAAGTTTTGCACCCTGCGCAAAAATCCTGCCAGCGCCAAGTGCATTATGGCCCACTTCTGAATTGCCCATATCATCATCTGTCGGCAGACCTACAGCAAGGCCATGCGCTTTCAGCAGACAGACAAGATCTCCTTGCAACAACTCATCAAGAACGGGTGTGTACGCCATGGCCACGCCATCACTCTCATCCTGAGGCCCAATCCCCACACCATCCATAATAACGGTGACAACTGGACCGGGAAAAGGTTTGTAGCCGGTAAGTTTTTCCAATGATAATCCTGACATCTGCAATCCTCTATTTTTTTGCCTGTTCTTTTTTGATATGTTTTTGAATTTTCTGCACGATCTTTTCTATACTTTTACCAGCGACTGACACTTCATGGTCTGCGGCCTCGCGATACAAAGGTATTCTGGTTACCAGTAACTCCCTGGCACGATCCAGATCTTGTAACAAGGGCCTTTTTTTTACCTTTTTCCTGGCGTTTGGGTGTTCTGTTATTTCTTTAATAATTTCATCGAACCCAGAATGAAGATAGACTACGGTGCCAATAGCCGACAGGTTGGGCACCTGCAAAAAACCGCCACCGGTTGAAATTATCGTATTGCGCACCGATGTTTCCAACCACACAGCGACCTCTCTTTCGAGTTCACGGAACCGTGGTTCACCGAACCGGGCAAAGATTTTCTTTACCTTACTATTACTGAAGCTCTCTATCAGGTCATCACAATCCACTGCAAATCTGCCGGTTTTTTCAGCAAGGAGCCTGGCGGTTCTGCCCTTACCTACACCCATAAAACCTATTAAAACAATATTGTTTGTCATATTTTCTCCAACGGTTTTTCAAAAAGCCACTGCGTATATTCATCTTTACATAGCGGCCAGGAAAATCGTTCTGTAAGGCGCAGGATTGTCTTTTTTTCCATTGTAACAGGGTTACACAGATACTCTTCAAGCTTTGCTACCAGGTTGCCTGATGCATACAGAAACTCATCACCGTATAATTCTGGGTAGGAAAGACTTTTAGGAAGCAAAGGATAACAACCGGCCCGAATGCCTTCAAGTACAGCAATGCCAAAAAATTCATGCTTGGCAGTGGAAACAAGAACATCTCCCTGATGCAGCAATTCAGCATAATTCTGTCGCGACTCTGCATAGCCAAAATGGATTATCTCCTCAGCCAGTCGTTTTTCTGCTTCAGCAAAGCAAGCCGGCATATTGGCATAAGACTCCCCCAGCACAATAAGACGAAATGCGACACCCTTCTCCTGCAGACAGTATAGTGCGGCAAAGAAAATTTCAGGACCTTTATCATGCTCCCAGCGATGATTCCAGACAATAACAGGTGAACCACCATCGGCGACGCCCCGGGAAATCGAATCAATAAATGAATAATCCATTCCCGGATAGAGCACCACACTCTTCTCCAAGATATCATTAGCACATGAAGATATCTTCATGTCAGCAGCAAATTTAATGACTTGGCCTACGCCTTGAAGAAAACTATCCCGGTTAAATCGTGAATTAAAGGCACAACCGTCGGATGCAAGGGCAGTACTGCAATTAATGGAAGTAAACTGACGCATGGATATATCTTTTTGCTGACTGGGGTAAGCAAACTGATTTTCATGAAAATAAGTCTTCACTACTGCTTCAGCATTCCAACCGGCAATACCTGCTGACAAGGCACGGAAAACGGCAACATCAACAAAGGTGGAACAGAGTACAGCATCGAAATTCCTTTCGGAGACTGGCAACTCCTGTATCTGCTGCACAAACCAAATGGCTGAAAACTGCATTCGCATTTTCCACTTTCTGGCTGGCAGAGTCATTAACACAAAAACTGCTTCAACAGTTTTCTGTATGCCTTCCAGAAAGAGTTTATGGGAACCGCCAAAATAGGGTTCAAGAATGAGAACACGTTTCATTGGTTGCTGACCTACCTTACTCATCTGGGAGAGAATTCCAAAAAAAAAAGATCTTCATTGATCATATAACCACATTGAGACAGCAAAACACCTCCACAGAAGTACAATGTTGTACCAGAAAACGAATATGGGAGAATAAGTTGTCCGATGTTAACCATAAAGAGTCAAAAACGAAGAGAACACTTTCGAGACAGTTAATTTTCTGCTACAAAGATTAAAGGATCAAAAAACATGGCAAGCAATGGTTCACATAGCATGGTCTGTAACTATTCAGGATGCACTATATCCGTGCAAGGCAGGCTGGCGAACTATTGTAAATCCAATGCGGAGAAGCCTGACCGCGAAGAGATGGTGTGCTTCTGAATTTCAAAAAACACAATCCATTCAATACCACAGCAGACTAGAGGACACAAGCAGATGTGGCATGCAAAAGATGTTTATTACCTTTCGGAAAGCACAGGAATACTGGCACAGGATCTTGGCAAATCCCTGCTCTGCCAATTCCCGGAAATAAGTTTTAATTCTGAAAAAATTCCATTTATTCAATCTGTTGAAGACGCCAGGAAAGCGCTGGCACATATCATGTCGCAATCGGGTGGCAGATATCCTTTAATTTTTTCGACAATTATGCAAAAAGAGCTTATCGAAATTCTGGATGTTGGTGAAGTTGAGTTTTTCAATATCTGCGACTATTACCTTGAACATCTGGAAGAAGCGCTGGAGGCTAAACCTATCCGTATTTCCGGAACTTCCCGGAAAATGAACAACTCGGCCATGGCCAAACGAGCCAGTGCCATCCAATACTCCATTTCTCATGATGACGGTTCCCGCTTAAAAGATTATGATGAGGCTGAAGTTGTCCTGCTGGGTGTTTCCAGATCTGGTAAAACTCCAATTTCAGTATACCTTGCCACCCAGATGGGTATCAAAACAGCAAACTATCCACTGGTTGAGGAAGACCTGAAAAACTACAGCCTGCCTCCTGTGATTGTTCGCAATAAAAGGAAAGCCATCGGCCTTTCCACCACTGCCCGTAATTTACATCGAATGCGCGAGGAACGTTACAAAGGAAGTCGCTACGCAGAACTGAGCACCTGCACCGATGAACTCAACCAGGCTAATCAGATTTTTTTGCAGCACAATATCCCGGTGATAACCACTGAAGATCGTTCCATTGAGGAAACCGCCACTCAGGTTACCCAGCTCTTATCGTTAAAGCGTCTGCCGCACCTCTAAAAAAACAATCGATTCTAATGAAATTTATCGACAATATTCCACTGGGCATCCTCCTTGTGCTATGCATCATTCTTGGACTTGCCCCCTTTGTACCCGAGCCACATCTTGTTGAAAAAATCAGGATGCTGAGTGAAGGAAAGCTCAACAAAGCCATAGATATCTTTGACCTTCTCTACCATGGTGCTCCATTCATCCTGCTTGTAATCAAATTGTTCCGTCTGAAAAAAAAGAGACTCCTTAATGAAGAGTGAAAAACTGTGCCCCTGTGGAAGTAACATTCCTTTCTCAACATGCTGTAAGCCCATCTTTGCAGATCACGCAAAAGCAAAAACGGCAGAACAACTTATGCGCTCGAGATATACTGCATTTACCATGGATGAGAATGCATACCTCCTGAGCAGTTGGGCAAAGGAAACGCGACCAGAAAAGATGGACACAAAAGAAACTCCTGTACAATGGATTGGCCTGGACGTTGAGAGCTCAGAAAAAGGCGAGATAACTGATAGCGAAGGTACAGTAACCTTTATTGCCCACTTTATTGTCACAAGTCGCCTATGTCACTTGCGGGAAAAAAGCCGTTTTATAAAAGAAGACAACAAATGGTTTTACCTGGACGGCGTACCCGATTCATCCATTGAGAAGATTGCCCGTAATGGTTTATGCCCTTGTGGATCAGGAAAAAAGTTCAAACGCTGCTGCTTATAAGGCAATATACCCAGGCAGCTATCTCTCCACCAAGAACAGACTGGATTTTTAAATAAATTTTCTCTATAGTTGGTCAGAATAACTAAGTCATTTTTACATACCTTTAACAATACATGTTCATGCAAAAACAACACAAACTCGATCAGGCAGAAGCTTTATCCTCTATTTTCTTTCCGGATAAGTGCAAACAGACACCCCTTCCCGCAAATGCCCTGGATATGGATATTGAAGTTGAAGCAGATGTTGTCATTGGCTGCAGATGTTATATCCATGATAAAAGCAGCCCCAACATTCTTTACTTCCATGGCAATGGAGAGACAGTGGCTGATTACGACACCATTGGCCCCATGTACAATGAGGCCGGGATGAATTTGCTTGTCACCGACTATCGAGGATATGGCTGGAGCACTGGTATCCCAAGCGTCACAAACATGATGAACGACGCGGAAGTACTCTTTCAGGAAACCCTTAACTGGCTTAAATTCAACGAATACACAGGTGCTTTTTTCTTAATGGGACGTTCCCTCGGTTCCGTGCCTGCCATTGATCTTGCGAAATCCCATGAGGACACTATTCGAGGATTAATACTTGAAAGTGCAATAGCAGAAACCCTTCCCCTTCTGACGACCCTTGGCATTGACCCGGCATCATTCTCTTTCAGCGAAGAGGATGGCTTTTGTAATTTACAAAAAATTGAATCTGTTACCAAGCCCACCTTTATCCTTCACGGTGCACGTGATGCATTGATCCCGGCAAGTGACGCTGAAAAGCTGCAAGCCGCCTGCGGAGCACGGACAAAAGAATTTGTCGTTATCCCGGGAGCTGAACATAACACCATGATCGCAACTGGGGGAAAGTTGTATTTCCAAACCATTAAAACATTTATTAACAAACTCACCGGTGCTACTAACTGGCGAAAACGACGACATGTCAGTAAAGACAAACAGGAGAGATATCTATCATGAATTTTCGTGTTGCCACCCAAAAGAGCCTTCTATTTTTCCTCTGTAGCGTTCTGTCCATAGGACTTTTTGCCTGCGCACCGATGCAGAGCAGAAAAATTGCACCAGACCCTTCTATACTGCGGGTTGGCGTAACTGCTAACGCTCCTCCTCTTATTCATAAAAGAAACAACAAGGTTTCTGGACTCGAAGCCGATTTTGCAAAAAAACTGGGGAAATTTACTGCTAAGAGAGTCGAATTTATAGAACTTGACTGGGATGACCAGATTCCTGCTCTCGAAAATAATGAAATCGATATTATTATGTCGGCCATGTCAATCACTCAGCCAAGACAATACCGTATTTCTTTTGCCAATCCCTACCTTCGCTCAGGTCAGATTCTACTGGTTCGCCTCGATGAAAAAGCCAGATTTACTACCGGTATCTACAGCCTGATGAATTCGAGCTACGTTATCGGTACAATTAAAAACACCACTGGTGATCTCTTTATTACCAGTACCATTAATGGTGCCAAGATAAAACAGTTCACTAACTCTTCACAGGCCGTGCAGGCATTAATCAACAAAACAATTGATGCTTTTGTCTATGATGCCCCAATGGTCTGCCATTATGCAGCAATAAACGAAAATGCAAAGCTAACTCCGATTTTGACTCTGGCCACTGAAGAGTATCTTGCCTGGGGCATCAGCAAGGAAAACCCTGAACTTCTTGAGCAGGCGAATGCATTCCTGGAAGATCTGAAAAACAAACAGCAACTTCAACAGATGATTCGTAACCGGATTCCATACATGTAGGAGTAATTGTGGTTGACGTAACACGTACAGAAAAAAGAAAAGGTTACCTGAATTGGGATGAATATTTCATGTCAGTGGCCCTCCTCTCTGCGCAGCGCAGTAAAGACCCGAACACACAGGTTGGTGCCTGTGTTGCAAGCAGCAACAATAAAATTGTCGGTGTTGGCTATAATGGTTTTCCCTGGGGCTGTTCAGATGATGTTCTTCCCTGGGCGAGGGAAGGGACATATCTTGACACCAAATACCCTTACGTCTGCCATGCCGAACTCAATGCTGTGCTCAATTCCACTGCAACAAATCTAAAAGGGTGCAGGATTTATGTGGGCTTGTTCCCTTGCAATGAATGCACCAAAGTAATTATTCAGTCCGGCATTGAAGAAATCATTTATCTTTCGGACAAATATGCTGACAGTGATTCTGTGAAGGCATCTAAATTTATGCTGGATACCTCAAAGACCAAATACAGAAAGTTTACCTCTCACACCAGGGAGTTAACCATAAAACTGTTTGCGAATGATTAGCGCCTTTGCAGGCCCAAAATCTATCACATATCATCCAAACAGTACCTTGCTTATTTCACGCGCTATCCTCAACCGAAAAAAATATCCTCCTAACAATCAAAACAATGCCTAAACCTGTCTGGATAAGCCATAGGGGACTGTCTCAACGGTATGACGAAAATAGCCTGGAAGCCTTTGCAGCTGCCTGCGATGCTGGTTTTTCCTGGCTAGAAACAGACCTGCATAGCACCAGAGATAATCATATTATTCTCAGTCATGACTCTGTACTGGAAAATGCGTCCACAGGTTCGGGAAATATTGCAGAAATGACACGAGCTGAACTGGAAAGGACTCAACTTGCAAAAGGTGGTAATCACCTGTTTCTTGATGAGTTTATAGTCAAATTCTCAAAACAGCATTGGGTTTTTGACATAAAACCCGGGACAGCGTCTCAAAGTGTAAAAATAATAAGTAACATGCTGCTCGAGAACATAATATCGATCAAAAATATTACATTTCTTTTCTGGAACAAAAAAATACAGGATCACTTTATAGAAGATTTTCCTGAAGCGCATTGTTTTTCAAGGGAAGCACAGTGCTACCGTGCTGGAATTGCTGCTCTGTGTGGATTCCCAATGCTGGGCAGTATTAAAAAAAATATAATATACTCGATACCAGCAAAAAAATTGAGCGTCCCTCTTTTAACTAAAAGAATAGTGCAGACATTCCATGATCGGGGAGCGCAGGTAATAGGGTATCTTCCTGAGACTACAGCAGAAGTTCAAATGTGCCTTAATGCAGGGGTTGATTATATTCTAAGCAATGTTCAACCTTAGGAAATTGCAACAACTCTTCCCAGAACCGTAACATGAAATTTCTCTCACCACCGTTTACTCCCCCCAGTCATTATGTTCTCATAATCTTTTTTTAATAAAACATTCTTCCAGACCGCCTTGTAATCTTCAACCGCATGATATAGAATAGATTTTGGAAAAATATGTTATTAAATCCATATATTCAGTATAATTTTATATGCTGTCTGGAATAAATATCGATCACTTTCTTAAATCCAATGAAGGTTAGGATAGCCTTTGGCCCCTTAGGTTGAAAGATAACATTTATTAACAATCGTCTTGAGCAGGAGAAAGTAGAATGCCAATCTATATTTGGAAAGGTATCAATTCATATGGTGA
>JAOZKN010000004.1:29134-74128 GCA_029935315.1 Desulfocapsa sp.
CAGGAGAAAGTAGAATGCCAATCTATATTTGGAAAGGTATCAATTCATATGGTGAGAAACGCAAAGGGGAAGTTGAAGCTCCCGACCAGGTTGCAGCACTTGCCCATGTTAAACGACTCCGTATAAAAGATCCGATTGTCAAAGAAAAACCCAAGGATCTTTTGGCAAACATTGCCATTTTTAAACCAAAAGTCACCGGCAAAGATATTGTTATCTTTACCAGACAGCTTTCGACAATGATTGATGCTGGACTTCCCCTTGTTCAAAGCCTTGAAATTCTTGGAAAGCAACAGGAAAACTCCACCTTCAAAACAGTATTAACAACTATCAGAAGTGACGTGGAAACGGGTACGACATTTGCTGATGCGATGCGAAAGCACCCCAAGGTATTTAACAATCTTTTTTCAAATATGATCGAAGCTGGAGAAACAGGTGGTATCCTGGATACCATTCTTGGACGTTTAGCAGTCTTCATGGAAAAGGCCATGGAGTTGCAGAAAAAGATTAAAGGAGCGATGACATATCCTGCGATCTGTCTAGCTATTTCTATACTTATCCTTGTCATTATTCTGGTCTTCGTTATCCCGGTTTTTGAAGAGATGTTTGCAAGTCTCGATTCTGCCCTGCCAATTCCCACGCAGATTGTTGTAACCATGTCTGACTTTGTAAAATCAAATTTCTTGTACATAATGATGGCCGGAGTTGCCTTTTTCTATGTAATAAAAAAGATATACAACACAGAAAGGGGTAGAATCAAAATGGATGCGATGGCACTAAGGTTGCCCATTGTTGGAACGCTTATCAGAAAAGTAGCTGTGGCAAAATTTACCAGAACCCTTGGCACAATGCTGCAAAGTGGTGTCCCCATTCTTGAAGCACTCACGGTCGTTGCCAAAACTTCTGGTAACAAGATTATTGAAGCTGCTGTCTTTCGTGTAGCTGACAGTATTGCAGAAGGTCGTCCCATTGCTGAGCCCCTCGAAGAGAGCGGTGTTTTTCCAAACATGGTGGTGCAGATGATTAACGTTGGTGAACAGGTCGGTGCACTTGATACAATGCTTGAAAAAATTGCCGATTTTTATGATGGAGAAGTCGATCACGCTGTTGAAAACCTGACAGCCATGATTGAACCTTTGATGATGGTGGTTTTAGGTGGAATGATTGGCGGGTTAGTGGTCGCTATGTATCTTCCAATTTTCACAATGGCTGGAGCCGTATAAAAACGCACTCTTTCTATTGACATTTCTCTCTAAAAACATATGATTAAATACAGAGTTTGACAAACTAATCAATCACGAAAGAGGAGAAACAACTCATGACTCTTACAAAAGCCGATCTTGTACAGCAGGTATACAAATCGCACGGTTCTTTAACAAAAGCACAGGCAACTCAATCCGTTGAGGCATTCCTGCAAATTTCCAAATCATCCCTTATTTCAGGAACTGATCTCCTGCTCAGCGGATTTGGTAAATTCAATGTTAAAGATAAAAAATCACGCAGAGGCAGAAATCCGCAAACTGGTGATGAGCTCACTCTTGATGCCAGACGAGTGGTCACCTTTAAGCCATCTGGAATCTTACGCGAAAAGATCAACGAAGCCTGAGTGGTCAGGATTCCAGTCTTTCCTTAGCCTGTTGTCAGAGACAACCTGTGTTGGTTTACACTTTTGTAAGGTAACACAGGTTTTTTTGTGCCTTTTTCATCCTCTCCTTACCGCAATGAACAAATGTACCCTTTAGCAAGTTTTACAGAAATCCCGGTTGGTAGCATTCAGACTGAAAGCCCATGGAATCTGCAACCATTTATCATCCCTGCACCATCAAAAGATCTCTGTGCATCCATTACAACCTTAGGCTTAATCCGTCCTCCAATTGTCATTATTTCAGGTAAAAAAGACTATATATTACTCACTGGGCGACATCGACTCATGGCTTTTCGCGACTCCTTTCCTGACAAATCAGCAATTCCAGTATTGCTCCTACAAGAAAATAACAGCCAGGAAACGATCCTTCATTTCCTGCTAACGGATAAGATTCACTCAGAGTATTTTAGTCCCATGGAAAAAGCATATTTTTTTCAGTACTGTCTTGAGTGTATGAGTGTAAAGACTGCCGCTCAAAAATTTCTGCCTTTGATGAACGAAAAAGTACAGCCTCATATCATTACCAGACTGATATCTTTATGCAATTTAGAACCAGAGGTCCAGCAGAGCATTCACAGTGGACAAATAAATCCCAAATTGGGTCTCGAATTATTATCATTCTCACAAACAGATCGTAAGACTCTTCACACACTGTTCAAGCAACTTGAATTTGGTGGAGGAAAACAGAAAAGACTTTTAACCCTCTGCAGAGACCTGAGCGGAAGACAACAGACCACGATTACAACATTGCTCGCAGGGAAAGAATACAACGACATTCTCAATCACCCTGAAATGAATATCCCTCAGCAGGGAGCATCCCTTCTTACTTTGTTACACAAACAGTTATATCCACAAAGCAATAGAGCAGAAGAGGATTTCAACAGACGGGTGAAAAGAATGGAACTGGCACCAACCTGTTCTGTTAAACATAGCCAGGCCTTCGAAAGAGACGAGGTTCGGTTACAAGTGACCTTTGCCACCCTGAGCCACCTGGAAAAACAGCTTGCAACAATAAAAGAGATACAAAAGGCAGTGGACTAGGCAATATCACCTTGAATCATGATATCATCACCCAGTGGGGTATAATTGACATTGCAAAGCATGGGAGCTGCTTGACGATCGGCAACAGAAAAGTTATCCAGAAGAGCAGTGCCTGCTGTCCCGGCAAAAAGAGGTGCCATGAACAGTATAACCCTGTCCACCAGTCCACGTTTCAAAAAACTTGTGTGAATTTCAGCCCCGCCTTCCACCAGCAAAGAACATATCCCAAGTTTTCCTAAATATCGCAAAATGCGTTCCAGGTCCAGGCCACCATCTTGTTGTTGCGCTACTGTATAAACCTGTACGTTTTTCAATTCTGACAACTGTTTTACTTTCTTTAAATCTGCTGTTTGTCCACAAACAATAATCGTCTGCGACGTAGAGTCCAGATGGAGGATTTTTGACTGACGGGGGATCTGTAAAGAACTGTCAAGAATCACCCGGACAGGATCTCTGCCACCCTCAGGAGTTCGGGTCGTGAGCGATGGATTATCGGCAAGCAAAGTGCCTCGCCCAACGAGAATGGCATCGAATGAATCCCGCAAAACATGCAGCCTTGCAAAACTCTCTTTCCCTGTCATTTTCCCGGGAACTCCCTTTTGGTAAGAGAGTTTACCATCAAGGCTCATCCCAGCCTTCATAACAACAAAAGGAGTGCCAGTAGTGATATGTTTGATAAAGGGACGGTTGATTTCCTGGCACTCTTTCTCAAGAACACCAGTAAGTACTTCAATTCCCTGCTCACGCAGATATTGGTTGCCACTGCCACTGACCAGAGGATTCGGGTCAGTCATCCCCACGACAACGCGCTCGATACCAGCTGCGGCCAGGGCATGACTGCATGGTGGTGTCCGCCCCGTGTGATTACAGGGCTCAAGGGTGACATATATTGTAGCACCACAAGCATTGTCACCTGCCCTTTTTAAAGCATGGATCTCTGCGTGCGGTGTCCCGGCTTTTTGATGGTAGCCCCGACTAATTTCACGTCCATCACGTACAATAACTGCTCCGACGCAAGGATTAGGAGCAGTACGGCCTAATCCTTTTTTGGCCTCTGCAAGAGCAAGAGCCATAAACTCTTTGTCTGTCTTGTCATGCTCTCCCACAAGCTCAGGCAGCTTCATCAGGATCCTGTTCATCCCTGGAATCCAAAAGCCCTTTAAGCTCGCTCATAAATTCGTTAACATCTTTAAACTGGCGGTAAACAGAGGCAAAACGAACATAAGCAACCTCGTCAAGTTTTGCCAACTCCTCCATGACCCATTCGCCAATAACGGCTGCCGGAACTTCCTTCGAGGGATAATCCTGCAACCTGCTTTCCATTTCGTCAACAAAGGCGTCGATATCGTCACAACTGACTGGTCGTTTCTCACAAGCTTTTTCAAGCCCTGCCGCCATCTTATTTCTATCCCATATTTCGCGCCTGCCATCCTTTTTGACGAGCATTGGCAACATCACCTCTAAACGTTCATAGGTGGTAAAACGCTGCTCACAGGAAAGACATGACCGGCGCCTTCTGGTGATGGTGCATTCTTTATTCAAACGAGAATCTATTACTTTATTATCCAGATGACCACAGTATGGACATTTCATTGAAATATCTCCTTATGCACGTGCTAGATGACAGCGGAAAGTGGAAACTGATCACATAAAGAACGTATTTCCTGACGAACAGCAGTGATACTGGCCTCGTCACGATTTTCAATAATACGTGCAATCCATTGACCGATACGTTCAACTTCAGCTATTTTAAGGCCTCTGGTTGTTACTGCTGGCGTACCGAGACGAATCCCGGAAGTAACAAAACGTGGCTGTTTATCAAACGGTATTGCATTTTTGTTAGCTGTAAGTCCAGCCTGTTCCAGCAATACTTCAGCTTCTTTTCCGGTAATATCCTTACTTGAGAGATCAAGCAGAATCAAATGATTATCCGTTCCACCGGATACAAGTCTAAATCCTTTGTCTACAAGGGTATTACCAAGAGCTGCGGCATTGTCTATCACCTGCTGCTGATAGACCTTAAAAGAATCGTTTGAGGCCTCCTTAAAGCCAACAGCTTTAGCAGCAATCACATGGACAAGTGGACCACCCTGGATACCCGGAAATATTTTAGAATCAATACTTTTTCCCCATTTTTCTTTAGCAAGAATCAACCCACCACGTGGCCCACGCAATGTTTTATGGGTTGTTGTCGTTACAAAATCAGCATAGGGCACTGGAGAAGGATGAACACCCGCTGCAACAAGACCGGCGATATGAGCCATATCAACCATAAACATGGCACCAATCTGGTCTGCAATTTTTCTAAAGCCTTCAAAGTCAATATGACGGGAATAAGCACTGGCACCAGCGACAATCATTTTAGGACGATTCTCGAAAGCGATTCGTTCGACTTCCTCCATATTGATCATCTCGGTTTCTTTATCAACCCCGTAAGAGAGGAAGTTAAAGAGTTGTCCGGAAAAGTTCACCGCACTGCCATGGGTCAAATGCCCACCATGCGCCAGATCCATACCCAGAACCTTATCACCAGGCTTCAGGGTGGCAAAATAGACGGCCATATTCGCGCCAGAGCCTGAGTGAGGTTGTACATTTGCATACTCCGCACCAAAGACTTCCTTCGCCCTGTCAATGGCAAGGGTTTCTACCTCATCAGCGTAATCGCAGCCGCCATAATAACGTTTCCCGGGGTAGCCTTCTGCGTATTTATTGGTAAAGATGGACCCCTGGGCCTCCATAACGGCGGCTGAAACAATATTCTCGGATGCAATTAACTCAAGCTGACTGTTCTGGCGTTCGTACTCACTGTTTATGTGTTTGTAAATATCAGGATCTGTTTCTTTCAAGGATGACATGACTATTCCCTCTATAAATTTAATTCGTATTTCAATCAGACAAAAAAACCGGCATTACCAAAAGGATGCCGGTTTATAAAATTCTTACCATTTTCTAGGTTCAGCTAAACAATTCTATACGTCGCAGGTGTCGTCCTCCACCAAAGGAGGTTTCAAGCCAAACACTGACAATTTCTTCAGCAACGCCAGGACCTGTTACTCGCTCGCCAAGACAAAGAACATTCGCATCATTGTGTTCACGGCTCATAACAGCTGTATAATGTTCACTGCATAAAGCAGCGCGAATCCCTTTGTGCTTATTAGCTGCCATTGACATTCCAATGCCAGTCCCGCAAATCAGAATTCCTTTTTCAGCCACACCAGCTTGCACCTTTTCGCAGACAAGATCGGCAAGTCCAGGATAATCTACGGACTCAGTATCAAAACATCCTACATCAAGAACTTCATGCCCGTTTTTCTGTAAAAGGGGTAATATAACTTCCTTCAACGCAAAACCACCATGATCGGAACCTATTGCAATCTTCACCTTATTCTCTCCAGACACTTATGATTTAAAGCGTTTCATAACGAGAACACCGTTGGTTCCGCCAAATCCAAATGAATTCGATATGGCAATGTTCATATCCATTTTTCTTGCAGCATTCGGCACGTAATCAAGATCACACTCAAGACTTGCTGTCTCAAGGTTCATGGTTGGTGGAGCAATTTGCTCTTTTAGAGACATGGCAGTAAATGCTGCCTCAAGTCCACCTGCTGCACCAAGAGCATGTCCTGTCATAGATTTGGTGGAACTGATAGCAAGTGATTTTGCATGCTCACCGAAAACAGTTTTAATAGCTGCTGTTTCACATCTGTCATTAAGAGGTGTTGATGTTCCGTGGGCATTGATATAATCAACATCCGAGGCCTGCAGTCCGGCACTCTGTAAAGCCATTCGCATACAACGAGCAGCACCTTCTCCGTCTTCAGGTGGTGCTGCTATATGGTGCGCGTCACTTGATGCCCCAGTCCCTATCACTTCGGCATAAATTTCCGCCCCGCGATTGATGGCATGCTCGTATTCTTCGAGAACTAGCATACCGGCACCTTCTGCGATAAGAAAACCATCCCTGTCCTTATCAAAAGGACGAGAAGCTTTTTCCGGATCATCATTTCGGGTGGATAAGGCTTTCATGGAAGCAAAACCACCAACGCCCAATGGACAGATAACAGATTCTGTACCTCCTGTTACCACCATATCAGCAGATCCTAGTTGAATGGCATGATACGCCTCTCCAACGGCATGGGTTCCGGCAGCACAAGCGGTGGACAAAGAAAGATTTGGACCTTTTGCACCAATCTGCATGGAGATATGTCCGGAAGGCATATTGGGAATAGCCATGGGAATAAAAAATGGAGATATCCGTTTTGCACCTTTTTTCAAATACACATTGTGATTGTTTTCAATGGTGGGAAGTCCTCCCATGCCACAACCGGTAATAACACCGACCCTATCACAATTATCTGCATTTATGACTAGCCCACTGTCGTCAACGGCCATACGGGCAGCCACAATTCCATACTGAACAAAATAATCCAGATGTTTGGCGCTTTTTTTATCGAAATGATCTAGGGCCTCAAAATCCTTTACTTCAGCAGCAATCTGACTGGCGAAACCAGAGGCATCAAAACGTGTAATCGGTGCGACACCGCTTTTCCCGTTTAACAGATTATTCCAGGTTTTTTCCGTACCTGTTCCTAAAGGGGTTACCAGACCAATGCCGGTAACCACCACTCTACGTAGAGCCATTGAAATCCTCTTGATTTTCCGAAGAAAATGAATCCCCGGGGGGAAACAATTATTTCAAGTTATTTACAAAATCGATGGCGTTCTGGACGGTTGTGATTTTTTCCGCCTCTTCATCTGGAATCTCAACATCAAATTCCTCTTCCATGGCCATAATCAACTCAACAAGATCAAGGGAGTCAGCGCCAAGGTCGTCAACGAAGGAAGCTCCGGAAACAACTTTATCTTTATCAACACTCAACTGCTCAACAATAATATCAACCATCTGCTGTTCAATTGCCATTTTATACTCCTGTATTTTTTTATACTTTAAATAAATTTCGGTTGTTCCGAAAAGTTAATATAACGTCTCACTACAACAAAGTCCAGACATGCTGAAAATCACATGTACATGCCACCATTGACATGTATCGTCTGGCCAGTCACATAAGCCCCATCATCACCGACAAGATAGGCAACGGCACCGGCAACATCTTCCGGGTTCCCCAAACTTGCAAGCGGTATTTCGGCTTTAATTTTTTCCTGGATATCTTCAGACAATTCACGTGTCATATCTGTGACAATATATCCGGGGGCAACACTATTCACTGTGATATTTCGGCTTGCAAATTCTCGGGCCATTGATTTTGTCAGGCCCTGCATGCCTGCCTTGGCTGCGGCATAATTGACCTGACCGGCATTTCCGGCAAAACCGATGACGGAGCTGATATTGACAATTCGTCCCCATCTCTTTTTCATCATGGAACGTGCTGCAGCTTTAGAACAGATAAAAGATCCTTTCAAGTTGGTGTCAAGAACTGCATCCCAGGCATCTTCTTTCATTCTTGCCATCAGGCCATCCCGGGTGATTCCTGCATTATTCACAAGAATATCAAGGGAACCAAAGTTCTTGATTAAATCTTTAATAGCATCATTGCATGCTGCACTATCAGCAACGTCAAATCCTAATATATCAGCAACACCACCGGCAGCAACAATCATCTGCTCTGTTTCTTCAGCAGCTGCTGAATTACTCACATAATTGATGAAGACATGGGCTCCCATGGAGGCCAGACGCAGACAGATCGCACGACCAATTCCTCTGCTGCCACCAGTTACCAGTGCATTCTTTCCTGCTAAACTCATTATTTTTGCCTTCCTTCAATTGTACTGATTAGTTTAGGAAGTACTTCAAAGAGGTCTCCCACAATACCAAAATCTGCCACATTAAAGATTGGCGCCTCAGCATCACGGTTTATGGCAACTATCGTTTCAGCCGATTGCATACCGGCTACATGCTGTATGGCTCCGGAAATCCCACAGGCGATATACAGTTTAGGGGCAACTGTCTTACCGGTCTGCCCAACCTGGTGTGGATATCCTATCCATTTGGAATCAACTGCAGCACGACTGGCCGCCACAGATCCGTTCAGACTTTTAGCAAGTTCACGAATAAGATCAAAGCCCTTCTCGCTCTCAAGTCCTCTTCCACCACCGACCAGAATATCTGATTCCTGAATGTTGACATCATCGTGTTCTGAAATCACTGACTCCAGAACCTGTACCTTTGCCTGCAACATTGCAGGTTCGAGGTCAACATCAATAAGCTCCCCACTTCGGCTGGCATCTGTGTCGAGCGCCTTCATGACATTGGGCCGTACCGTAGACATCTGTGGTCTCGAATGTGGACAGACGATAGTGGCCATAATATTTCCACCAAAAGCCGGTCTTGTCTGAAGCAGGGCACCATCATCTGCACGAATATCAAGCTGGGTGCAATCAGCTGTCAGGCCAGCTCCCAGGGTGTTGGCAACTCCGGGAATAAAGGAACGTCCAATTGCAGTTGCACCTGCAAGCACAACTTCCGGTTTATGTTCCTGGATCAGTTTGGTAAGTACTGCGCCATAGGTTTCATCTGTAAAATATTTCAGTGCAGCATTATCAGCGCGATACACGATATCTGCACCGTGGGCTATAAGTTTTGCGGCACTCTCTCCGGTATCTGAGCCAATAAGCACAGCAGAAAGTTTAACACCTCTTGCATCAGCTAACTTACGCCCAATACCCAGAAGTTCAAGGGACACAGGGGCAAGGAGCCCTGCCCTGAATTCGCAATAAACCCAGACTCCACTCCAGCTATCCAGATCAGCCTGTACACTTTTCTCCCCACCTTCGATATGAAGTGCTTCAACTTCGCAGCTATCAACACAGGCACCACATAAGGTACATGCATCACCAACAACGGCTAGACCATCTATCACAGTAATGGCACCAAATGCACAGTTGTCCACACATACTTCACATCCGACACAGAGGTCTTTATCTACTATCAGCATCTGTTCTTCCTCTGTCCTTATAAGTAGGTAGCCAGTTTAGCAACCAACTGCTCAACCTGTTCATCTATGTTTCCAGTGAGTATTGCGCGCTCACCACGTGGTGGTGGTGGAAAAACATCCACAACCTGAGTGGGTGAACCTGCAAGACCAATACATGCTGCATCTGCACCAACATCCGCTGCAGTTAACATTTCAATCTTGGCCTTTTTTGATTTCATTTTCCCTTTCAGCGAGGGAACACGAGGCTCATTGAGATCCTTAACAACTGTGAGTAAGACCGGATATTGAACGGAGACGACATCATAGCCGTCATCCATCATCCGTTCCATGACCAGGTGTTTCTCATCTGCCTCGCGGACTTTTTGAATGCAGGTAATAAAAGGAATTTCCAATTGTATCGCAAGGCCGGGACCAACCTGGGCCGTATCACCATCAATAGCCTGTTTACCGCAGAGGATCAGGTCAAAATCACCTATTTTATTCACAGCTTTAGCTAATGTATAAGATGTTGCCCAGGTATCAGCACCGGCAAAGGCACGATCAGAAATCAATACCCCACGATCAGCACCACAGGAAATGGCCTGTCTGAGTACCTCTTCAGCCTGGGGAGGTCCCATACTGAGAACGGTCACTTCGCCGCCAAGCTGTTCTTTAAGACGGACAGCCTCTTCAAGGGCATGCTGATCATAAGGATTCATGATAGACTGTACGCCCTCACGAGCCAGAGTATTTGTCTCCGGGTCTAGACGAACATCTTTGGCATCTGGTACCTGTTTTATGCAGACGATAATTTTCATTCCAGCTTATTTCCGAGAGTATTCTTTATTGAGTTCCTGCCCAACCACATTGCGCTGCACCTGGTTCGTTCCCTCATAAATCTGCAGGATCTTGGCATCACGCATCATTTTTTCTACAGGATACTCACGCATATAGCCGTAGCCGCCCATTACCTGCACAGCATCTGTGCTTACTTTCATGGCCATATCCGTGGCCATGACCTTGCACATAGAAGAAACTTTGGACATATCTTTGGGATGGGCATCGATGTGTTTGGCAGAAGAATAGACAAGGGCCCTGGAGGCTTCCAGTTGAATTGCCATATCTGCCAGTAAATGTTGTACTGCCTGAAAGGCTATAATGGGCTTTCCAAACTGAACACGTTGTTTTGCATAAGTTGCGGCTTCATCAACACAGGCCTGACCGATACCAAGACCAAGTGCTGCAATTCCAGGCCGTGAAGAATCAAGGGTTTTCATAACTGTTATAAACCCGGTGCCCTTACGACCAACCAGCCTGTCTTTTGGGATTCGGCAATCTTTAAAAATAAGCTCAGTGGTGGACGATGCACGGATTCCCATCTTCTTTTCTTTTGGCCCGCAACTAAAACCCGGGTCGCCCTCTTCAACGACAAAGATGGAAGCACCACGTGCGCCTTTGCTTCTGTCGGTAATGGCTATAACAGTGTAAATCTGGGCTTCACCACCGTTGGTAATCCATTGTTTAGTGCCATTCAGCAACCATTCATCACCATCTAAAACCGCAGTGGTCTGGATTCCTGAGGCATCTGATCCTGCATTGGCCTCGGTCAGACCAAATGCGGCAAATTTTTCACCAGCGGCTACAGGTGTGAGATATTTCTTTTTCATCTCATCGGAGCCTGCAATTATAATGGGATAAATGCCAAGGGCACTGGCTGCGAATGCAGTTGCAACACCAATGCAGCCCCGTCCTAATTGTTCAAGGGCGAGAACAATATCAAGACACCCTCCGCCAAAACCACCATATTCTTCAGGAATCGGGATAGCAAAAAGATCAGCCTGTCCCATGGACTTTAAAATCTCACGGGGAAATTCATCTTTTTCATCAAGCTCAGCACGGTTTGGAATGATTTTCTCGTCGGTAATCTGACGAGCAATATCCACTATCATTTCCTGTTCTTCCGTAAGAAAGTAATCCATTCTATCTCCAGTTCTAACTATTCAGATAACAGCTAATTTTAGCAAAAAACAGCCGTACTCTAATACTTACCATCTCAACAACCCGGCACCCCAGGTAAATCCACCACCAAAAGAGCAAATCAAAAGTAAATCTCCATGCTTAATAAGCCCCTCCCTGTTTGCCTCATCTAAGGCAATGGGAATGGAAGCTGCTGATGTATTACCATATTTCTGTACGTTTATGAATACTTTTTCCTGCTTCACCCCAAGTCTTGAAAGCAACTTATTCAGAATACGAATATTTGCCTGATGAGGAATCATAAGTGAAATATCATCGATACTGATTTTTTCTTTTTCAAGAAGCTGCAGAACTGCGTTTTCCATTGCCCGCACAGCATACTTAAAAACCTCACGCCCTTCCATAAGCATATAGGGCCCGGGATTATCAGGTGGGTCAATTGCAGGATTACAGGACGGAGCACCATGCATATGCAAAAGTTTCCATAGATTCCCATCTGAAAAAAGTTCTGAGGCAAGTACTCCACGATTATTCTCTGCATAGCGCATAACTATTGCCCCTGCACCATCTCCAAAAAGAATACAGGTGTTTCTGTCTTCCCAGTTTGTTCTTGCTGACAATGTTTCAGCCCCAATAACCAGGATTGTTTTATCACGGTCCACAAGAGCATGCTTACTGGCGGTATCAAGACTGTAAAGAAAACCAGAGCAGGCGGCATTTAAGTCATAGGCAAAGGCATTAGCTGCTCCCAGCTCTTTTTGCACAAAGCAAGCACAGGATGGCATAATCATATGAGGACTTATGGTAGCGACAATGATAAGATCGATTTCATCTGCAGTAACATTCGCCATTTCCATGGCTCTTTGAGCTGCTACAGTGGCAAGACGATAGACCTCCTCACCTTCACCACTGATCCGTCTCGTGGCGATGCCAGTTCTACTTCGAACCCACTCATCGTTGGTATCGACTATTTCCTCAAGATCATGGTTGGAAAGCACCCTGTCAGGAAGACAGGAGCCTGTCCCTAGAATAACCGCACCCATCAGCTTTTCTCCTCGGAGACTTTACGGTTCTCGGCAAGACTTAACAAAATATTCTCATTTACCTTTGCGTTCACTGTCTGTTGTGCCACAAGGATTGCATTTTTAATAGCCACCGCACTGGATTTACCGTGACAGATAATCCCCGTACCGTTAATTCCAAGTAATGGCGCGCCACCATATTCAGCATAATCGACACGTTTTTTAAACTTTTTAAATACTGGGCGTGCCAGCAGATAACCTAGCTTAGCAATACTTGAACTCATAATCCCCTCGCGAATCATATGCGTTGCTGCTTCAACCAGACCCTCACTGACTTTTAAACAAACATTACCCACGAAGCCATCACAGACAATCACGTCAACATCGCCCTGAAAAATATCACGACCTTCTACATTGCCTATAAAATTAAGGGAACTTTCAGCCAAAAGAGGCCATGTATCTTTCACCAGCTGATTTCCTTTACCAGCCTCTTCCCCTATCGTAAGAATACCTACGCGCGGTGATGCAATATCATACACACGGGAAAAGGAAGCAGCCATAAGGGCAAATTCGAGGAGATGCTGAGGACGACAATCAACATTGGCACCAACATCCATCAGAATAACAGGTTTGTTCAGTGTTGGAAAGGCATTGGCAATCCCTGGACGGGATACATTTTTCAAACGACCAAGCTTGCGGATTGCTGCAGCCATAGTGGCGCCGGAATTTCCGGCACTGACGGCAGCCTGTGCCTCGCCTTTCTTGACAAGATCAAAGGCGAGCATAACAGAGGAATTCTTTTTCTTGCGAATGGCGTCAACAGGAGACTCCCCCATTTCAACCATTTCTGTGGTATGAACAATCTGCAGGCGGTTGGCCACAGATTGTTTCGGTTCAAGGGTATTGAGACATTTTCTGATTGCAGATTCATCCCCAACCAGACTCAACTCAAGATCAGTTTCTTCAAGAGCGAGTATTGCCCCGGCTATCAGCTCTGCAGGGCCATGATCTCCACCCATGGCATCCAAGGCAATACGCACTGTAACCCCTACTCTATTTCGGTGTCCATACTATACACAGAACGTCCCTTGTACATTCCGCAGCTGGGGCAAATACGATGGGGCATCTTTGGTTCGCCACATTCGGCACAAACATTAATACCTGGTGCACTCAGTGCATCATGTGATCTTCTTTTACGGGTACGGGAACGGGAATGTCTTCTTTTGGGTAACGCCATGATAAACCTCCAATAAATAAACTGCCCTGTGGACAGACGAATAACTTAATTTTGTTGTAACGTTTTTAATATCGCAAAGGGAGAATTTTCATTGATCTCCCCGCATTGACACTTCTTATTGTTTAAATTAACACCACACTTTTTACACAATCCTTTACAGGATTCATTACACAACTGCCGCAATGGTATTGCCAGCAGGATTTGTTCTCTCAATATTTCATGACTGTCCAAAGAGGACTCTGCAAGAAATAATGTCTCGCAGTCTTCATCACTGCATTGATACTCCGTGGAAAGATCCGGCTCTGCTTCAACCCGGAGAACATATTTAAAATGTTGTTCAAGAACAACAGGAGTCAATTTTCCACAACGATTACACGCAGTTTCCGCAAGAGCCTTCAGGCTCCCGGACATACTGTATACATCAGCCGCCTGTTGATGGATCCTGAATTCCGCATCAACCGGAACCTTCAGCTCAAATCCGCCACCAACATTTTCTAATATTTCAGAAGTGTTAAGCGGTTTATTAATTTTTGCTGCGTCAGCAAGGTGAATCTCCATACTCTCTCCACATCTGGCAATGACAGATTACTCAACAAAACAGAGAAAAATACTCAATTTTTACAGGAATGGCCAGAAAAAAATTTCAGAAACACAATTATTTGAGAATACAGAAGAATGGACAGGCAAATTTCTTATAAAATATGCGCTAATCGTTCAGATGTTTTTTCCAGACGTAAACTGACAACAGCAAGCAGGTATTCAAAAAAACGAGCGGCAAGAGCAGGGTTTTCTTTTTGCAGAACCTGGTGTTTTTCTTGGGTAAGGCAGTATAACAGTGCACTTTCAATAACCGTGACTTTCGTTTTATGGCATTTTTTTTCAAGCAGAGCCGACTCACTGACCACCGTAGCATTATCAAGCAAAGCGACCACCTGCATCTTTTCCTGAAACCCGGTGAATTTGTGTACAGCCAGGCGACCCTCTGTGAGAAAATACAGTGTCAGTGACGGTTCACCATATTCAAATAACACGTCCCCTACAGATAATCGTTTTTCTGAACAATAGGAAAGTATGCTCCGTTTGTCGCTCTCATTCACGACTGACTCCCTTCCTGCGCGAAAGTGGCATTTTTTTCCTCAAGAACCTTAATCAAACCATCAAATTTTTCTTTCCGCACAATTGACTTAAACTGGGCCTTGTAATTGCGCAACAGGCGAACACCTTCAATCTTAATATCATAAACCCGCCAACCGGAATCACTATTTACCATTATGTAATTCACAGGAAGAGTAACACCATTATTCATCACAAGGGTACGAACTTCAGCCTTTTTCCCTTTAATTCGCTCACCCTCGTATTTGGTAACCTGTCCGGTATAATCTTCAAGTTTTCCAATGTAGGCATTCTCAAGCAACTTCGTGAAAAGTTCCTGAAAATGTTCGCGCTGTTTACTGTCAATCTTTTTCCAGTCCTTCCCAAGTGCAATTCTGGACATCATTGTAAAATCAAAGCCTTTCCGGGCGATTTCCATTATTATAGTACGCCGTTGTTCCTTATTTACTGGACCTTCATAGGCAGGATCAGTAATAACAGCCATAATTCCATCAAGAGTGGGCTTCAGTTCTTCTGTCGGAGTGGTGGAAGAAGTAGCAATGGAAATCCCAAAAACAGAAAAAACTAGTAAAAGACTAAAAATAAAAACAGCTTTTATACGCATGACGACTCTCTTTGAACTGTAGTCCTACAGCTCATTATCATTTTTTTGTACTGTTGCTCTATCCTCAATCTTATGCCTTCTGTAATCCAGATACACCTGACGCATTGAGACATAAGGGTCAAGTGAGTATTTTTTCAAATCTTCATACACACCCGGATTCAGTGAAAGCAGGTTCAGCCTGCTTCCAACATAGTACCCGGCACTCACTGAATAATCTTCAACATAATAAACCATGGGATGTGCATAAACATCCCCGGCAAAACCGATACTATCACGGACATTTGACGGGCCAATGACTGGCCAGCAGAAGTAGATCCCCTCCCCAACTCCCCAGACCCCAAGAGTCTGACCAAAATCTTCTGGCCTGGGCTCAAGGTTAAATTCCCTCAAAGCAGGATCCGCCAGACCAAAAACACCAAGGCTACTGTTAATCACAAAACGGGAGAGAACGACTCCCGCATCAGCTATTTTCCACTGCAGCAGGTTGTTTAACAGGCGGACAGGAGCAGCGATGTTATTTACAAAATTACCAAGACTGAGACGAATATCATAGGGTAATACTGCTGTGTAGGCATAATTTGCAGGCTTAAGCACCCAATAATACAGTTTGTCATTAAAGGCAAAGAAGGCACGGTTCATAGGTTCAAGGGGATCATAATAATCCGGTTCGTCCTCTTCCCCTTCATCGAAATCATCAAAATTGTCAAAGTCATCAAAGTCGTCATCTGTCAGTGACTCATCCTCACCCATATCAACTTCAACCGGTAGCTCCTCTGCAACATCTTGTAGTGAAGTGCTATTCTGCCGCGCACAACCACAAAAAAATAAGGAGAGAACAGCAATCAGGATAAGAGTTTTCATAATTTACGGGTAAATGTCACTATCACTCAACGCTGCCAAAGGCAAACTTACTTATCAGGGACTCAATATCAACCGACGATTCAGTGTCCACCAGTAAACCGCCATCTGAAAACAGTTCATCTTCGCCACCAGGGCTGAGAGCAATAAACTTATCCCCGATGAGTCCGGTGGATTTTACAGATGCCATGGAATCAACAGGAAGCTCCAGTTTGTTTTCTACCTGCATGGCCACATTGGCATACCCATCGTCATCAAGCCATATCCTGGACACCTGCCCGACAACAACACCTGCCACCTGTACAGAAGCACCCTTCTTCACTCCGGCAATGTTGTCAAACTGGGCCACGATTGTATAGTTTTTACTGCTGGAAAGCATGGTGACCTCGCCAAGTTGCAGGGCCAGATACCCAAACGCAACAAAGCCAGCGATCATAAATATACCAACCAGGAATTCCATTCCATTTTTCATTATTCCACCAAATGACTCTGATAAATTTCACCCATCGTTGTTTTAACGAATTCTTTAATATGGGTTTTTTGCGACCATTGTATTTCCTCAGGAGAAGGAAATACATCCATGTTTCCGTTGTGCAGCACTATAACCTGGTCGGCGAGGTTAAAAACTTTAGGAATATCATGGCTCACAATAATTGAAGTATAGCCAATCTGTGCCTGGGTTCTGGCAAAGAGTTGATAAATCTCCTGGGTCATCACAGGATCAAGACCGGTTGTCGGCTCATCAAAAAGCATAATTTCAGGTTTTAACTGCAAGGCCCTTGCAAGCCCTGCCCTTTTTTTCATGCCACCACTCAGTTGTGCGGGAAATTTATCTTCATGCCCCAGTAACTCCAGCTGTTCAAGACTTTCCAGCACAAGTTTCTTTATCTCTGCTTCTGACTTCCGCGTTCTCTCACGCAGAGGTAAAGCAACATTATCAAACACACTCATGGAATCAAAAAGTGCGGCACCCTGAAAAAGTACACCGAAACGGGTTCGCAACTTTTTTAACTTACCGCCTCGTATGCTGGTGATATCGTCACCTGCCACCATGATCTGACCACTTTCAGCACGCATTAAGGCAAGAACGAGCTTCAGAGTAACACTTTTTCCCTGCCCACTTCCCCCTGCTATTACTGTGGTTTTGCCAGCAGGAATTGAGAAATTAACTTTATCCAGAATAACCTGCCTGCTGCCATTGTCTTTGACAAAGGATTTTTCAACATCCTTAAATGTAATTGCACTTTCACTCATAGCAGTATGGCCGTCAGCAGATAGTCAAAAATCAAAACCGAAATGGAGGAAAGTACAACTGCCTGGGTGGTCACTGTTGAGACACTACGAGCACCAAAACCGGCCCCTTTTATCTGATGAACCAGATAGCCGCGCCCCGTACAGATCCAGACAATAAGCAAAGCGAAAACAAAGGATTTGACGGTACCAAGCAGAATATCATGATTGGTCACACTTGAACGCATGCCTTCAATATAACTTCCTGGATTCACCCCCATAAGATGTACTCCGGCAACATAACCGCCGGCAATACCAACCACATCAAAGAGCACGGTGAGTAAAGGAACAGAAATCAGAGCGGCAAGAAGCTTTGGGGAAATAAGATATCGAAAAGGATCAATGGCCATACAGTCAAGGGCATCGATCTGTTCGGAAATACGCATAATGCCAAGCTCAGCACACATGGCTGAACCTGCTCGTCCGGTCACCATCAAGGCAGTAAGAACTGGCCCTAACTCCATAATAAGAGTCAAAGAAACTGCAGAACCAAGCATCCCGTCAGCCCCGAACTTATGCAGAGAATAATAGCCCTGCAGACCCAAAACCATACCGGTAGAGGCTGCGGTAAAGAAAATAACCGCAAGGGATCCGACGCCAATAAAACTCATCTGCCGCATAAATTCAGAAAACCTGAAAGGCATCCGGAAACAACCCTGGATCATCTGGAGAAGATACAATCCCATGCGACCAAGATCAGCAACCACACTTATCCCGGTCCCACCAAATCTGCTTACAGAATTTACGCGCATACGTCCATCTTCGAATCGTTTATTATTTAGGGTTGCGGATACTAATTAAAAAGCAAAATGGAGTAATCCACCAATTTTCAACACAATTTTTATGATAAAATCAGAATACAGAAATGTCAACTCTTGAGAATAATTCCAACAAAAGAAAATTTTCTCTTTTCTTCAACAATGATGTAGCTCCGCAAGCTTGGGCCAGGAAACAGTGCTAAAAAAAATTAATTTTTCCGGGGATCAAAAGTTTCGCGCAGAGCTTCTCCAATAAAAATCAACAAAACGAGAGTTCCCACCAGAACCGTAAAAGTTGAAAGGGAAAGCCACCAGGCATCAATATTTGCCTTCCCCTGTGCCAGCAACTCTCCAAGACTAGGTGTTGATGGGGGAACTCCAAGACCCAGGAAATCGAGGCTGGTCAAAGCCAGGATTGAGGCAGACATCCTGAAAGGTAAAAAGGTAATCACCGGAGTCATCCCGTTTGGCAGGAGATGACGGTGCATGATGGTAATATTAGAAACGCCAAGAGCTCTGGCAGCCTTCACATATTCCATATTCCTGCCCTTTAAAAATTCAGCACGAACATAATCCGAGAGCCCCATCCAGCTGAATAAGGAGAGCAGTACAAGGAGAAGCAAAACGCTGGGTTTAAAGATGGAGGCAAAGATAATGAGCAGATACAGCTCAGGCATAGCTCCCCAGATCTCAATAAAACGCTGAAAGAACAGATCCGTTCTTCCTCCGAAAAAGCCTTGCACAGCACCTGTTATGATGCCAACGATTGTACCGACAAACGTAAGGGCAAAGCCAAAGAGTACGCTTAATCTAAAGCCATAGAGTAAGCGGGCAAAAACATCGCGGCCGCGGTCATCAGTTCCCATGATGTTTTCACGGGTGGGAGGTGCAGGTACGGGCCCTTCAATATTAAAATTAATGGATTGATAACTGTGCTGATTAAATGGAAAAAAAACCTTATTGTCTCCCCCTGTCATCAACTCGAGCATATAGGGGTCGAGATAATCCGTTTCTGTTTCAAAATCGCCACCAAAAGTGGTTTCAGGGTACTCTACAAACAGTGGAAAATAGCTCTCCCCTTCGTAAATCACCAGTAATGGCACATTATTTGATATGGCTTCCGCAAAAAGGGAAATAAAAAAGATTGAGCCAAAGATCAGCAGGCTGTAAAACCCCCTCCGGTTCCGGCAGAAACGTCGCCAGCGTCTCCTGGAAAGGGAGATAGAAGACTGAGTAGTTTTACTGGGTACTGTCAAAATGAATCCTTGGATCAACCACCACATAAGATAAATCGGAGAGCAGACGGGAGAAAAGACCAATAATTGTGAAAAAATAGAGCGTCCCCAGAACAACAGGATAATCACGGTTCAAAACAGACTGATAGGCAAGCAGTCCCATGCCATCAAGGGAAAATATTGTTTCAATAAGAAGGCTGCCGGTGAAAAATGCCGCAATAAAATATCCGGGAAAGCCTGTTATAATGGGGATAATTCCATTGCGAAACACATGCTTATACAAAACCTGGTGCTCACTTAAACCTTTTGCTCTGGCAGTAAGTACATACTGTTTACGAATTTCTTCAAGGAATGAATTTTTGGTGAGCATGGTCATAACGGCCAGACTGCCAACAGCACCGGAGGTAATGGGCAAGACCATATGCCAGAGGTAATCAAGGATTTTCTGCATGGTTCCCATGTCTGACCAGCCATCAGAGACGATTCCGCGCAAGGGAAAAATATTCCAGAAAGACCCACCACCAAAGAGAACAATCAAAACTATTGCCAGTACAAAACCGGGAATGGCATAGCCTATAAGAATAGCAGTGGAAGAAATAATATCAAAACGCGAACCGTCACGAACTGCCTTGCTGATGCCAAGAGGTATACACACACCGTAAACAATAATAAAACTCCATAAGCCCAGAGACATGGAAACCGGCATACGTGAAATAACAAGATCAACAACTGACTGGTGATAATAATAGGAAGAGCCAAAATCAAAGACCAGATAATTTTTCATCATACTCAGGAAACGTGCAAGGGGTGGTTTGTCAAAGCCGTAGAGTGCCTTGAGCTTCTCAATGCGTTCAGCATCAAGGCCTGAATCGCCACGGTACATCGAGACACCCGCAGCGACCTCTCCACCATCCCCCAATCCTTCCATCTGGGAAAGAAGCTGCTCAACCGGGCCACCAGGCACAAACTGGGTCACAGCAAAGGTAAGGAGCATCACTCCGAAGAGTGTGGGGATCATTAATCCCATGCGTTTTAAAATATAAAAAACCAAAATAATTACTTTTTTTATTCCTTGTATTTTTCGTATCTGTATGGCTAGTTACACATTCAATGAAGAAAACAGGAGACATGGTTAAGCCATGTAAAACCTGACACACTCTATCAAGCGACAGTAAGCCATGCAAAATCAAACTATAACAACAGCCAAAGATCTCCAGGCCCTTATGGAAAGGGCACATAACACAGATGCAGTAGCACTGGACACAGAATTTGTCTGGGAACGAACCTACTATCCTGAACTTGGTCTGATACAGCTGGCGCTTTCTAACGAGGAGTGTTTCCTTATCGATCCATTGGCCATAGATGACCTGGCACCTCTGGGAAAATTACTCGCTGATCCTGCAGTTGTCAAAATATTTCATGATGCACCCCAGGATATTGCAATCTTACGCACTGCAACAAAGCATGATCCGCAAAATATCTTTGACACGCGACTTGCTGCCGGATTTTCCGGTCTTACCTCCACCCTTTCTCTGGCAGCCCTGATAGAACTCCTCCTAGATATCAAACTGGAAAAAACCCAGACGCGCACAAACTGGCTTAAACGTCCTCTGGACAGTAAACAAATGGAATATGCACTTGATGATGTGCGATACCTGCGCGCTGTACGGGTGCTGCTTCTTGCCAGGATTCTTCCCCAGACCCAAAAATGGCTGGATGAGGAGCTTCTCTCCCTCAACGACCCGGAAAATGATCCCGGTGTAACAGATGAACAACGCTACAGCAAAGTAAAAGGTGCCGGGAGTCTCGAGAGAAAATCACTGGCAATCCTTCAGGATCTTGCCATATGGCGTGAACAGGAAGCCAGAAAAAAGAACCGGCCACGTGGTCATATTATCAAGGATACCGTCCTGGCCACAATTGCCAGGGATTGTCTTGACACCCATGAAGCCATAGAAAAATGCGGTGAGATATCTGCAAAAACCGTAAAAAATTATGGCGATGCTGTAATACAAATAGTTACAGCAGGGAGCAATCGCAAAGAAGCTGACTGCCCCGCCTCTCTGCGTGAAGCCAAGCTCAGTTCAAATGAAAAGTCAGCACTCAGCAGCCTGCAGAGCTTTATCACCCTCAAAAGTGATGTTGCCGGAATAGATCCTGCCCTCCTTGGCAATAAGAGAGAGTTAAAAAAACTAATCAAAAACTCACCCGGGCCATCCAGACAAAATAAAGGATGGCGGAAAACGTTTCTTACTGATCCGGAAAGTAATTAGCGTCAGGCCCATGGTTACATGATTTAGCTGAAAAATCCTTATGAATGCATATTTTCGTAAAATGAAGGGGGGCGGAAAAAGCCCTGCCATGACCCCTTTAGCCAATATATTCTGGTCTTTTATTGGTGCATTCGCCGGCATAGCTTCTCTGCATTTTATTCACTCCAGTCATATAGCAGCCACCGATATCAACATGATTATCGGTTCTTTTGGAGCATCTGCAGTACTCGTCTACGGAGCCATTGACAGTCCACTGGCGCAACCCAGGAATCTGGTTGGCGGTCATGTTCTGTCGGCTCTGGTTGGTGTTTTTTGCTACCAGTTTTTTGCACCTTATGGGCTCTGGCTGGCGGGTGCCCTTGCCGTGGCCTCTTCCATTGCCCTTATGCACCTGACCAAGACCCTGCATCCGCCGGGAGGTGCCACCGCCCTTATTGCTGTAATCGGCAGTCCTCAACTCCACGAGACTGGCTATTTTTTTGCCGTTTTACCTGTTGGACGAGGTGCCCTGATCCTTCTTTTTTACGCACTCCTTATAAACAATATCCCCAGAAACAGACGATACCCGAAATTCTGGTGGTAAGCACAACGTTTCCTCAGGTCAGCCCACGCTCAAAATTAAAATATGTTGTCCCTGGAAGATGACTGTCTTCGTCATATGCCCGAAGGATATCCTGACCGTCTCTACTCAGGAATCCGATTCCTCTCAGATCCAGCACAAAATTAGAACAATTCATTTTCCGAAGATTCTGTACCTTGCCAATCAGGGAATAAGAATTTTCTGCCTGGGTTAAAGTTAAGCCCTGCCTTCTTGTCAGTTTCAGCAGGCCACCCTTATCACTTTGTAAAATAAAATCTTTCTCAGGAATCGAAGGCCTTATACGCGAAGTAAACAAATCCACCGGCGAATACACTGTAATCAACAGATTCTGTTGTTCTTTCCCCCCAAGAAGCGCACTCATATTCCAGCGATCATCTTCAAGGGACAATGTCCATTTCCGTATTCCAATTTGTGAAGTGCTTTGCAAGGCCTGACTATTCATAGAGTAGAGCCAGGGGCCTGCTATCAAATTCACCGCTGAATAGTTCAAGAAAATCATTCCATGCCCATGATTATTCAGGCGAAAGGTGTCAAAACCTGCGTTGACCAAAGCGGCAACCATGTCCTCCAATTCCTGCCATTGCCCATCGAAGACAATGGAGGGCAGATCCCAGATTATCTGTCTTTTTTCTCCCTGAAACCTCTTTTGATCCTGAATAATTTCCTTGTAAAATTTGGATATTAGGGGGAAGACAAACTGTAGCTCCGGATATTCTGCAACAGCATTCAGGTCATGAATATCGTCACTGACCACAAAAAGTTCATCACGTTCCTGTGCTGTTACCTGATCACTCTGCAGCTCAAGGGTACTTTGAATTTCAAGAACTTTTCTTTTTTTCTTTCCCTGCTCTTCTTTTTGAAAAAGGGACAGTAACTCACGGTAGAATGCACGTCTTATTTCTTTGAGCTGACTTGGCCGGATCACGATTGCAGGGAGATCGTCCGCCTCAAGAGATGCAAGAAACAGGACCTGGCTTCCCGTTCCTGCAAATACTTTCAACAAGGTCGGTTGGGAAAGAGGAGAACGTTCCGCAACAAAGCTTTCAACAGGGTATTTCCTTTCCAGTTCAAACCCCGCGACTGTTGCCACAACTGATAGGTCATGGGGAGTACATTCAATCTTTAGCTGTACGGGATAACGACACAAGGCTGCAGTACTTAATCGCCTGCGACATGCCTCTTCACTCATGGTAAATGCCTTCCCGGTTGAAAGCTTAAACACAAGATCACCACTCCTGAATTTTGCTTTAAAGGGAAGAGGAAGAGTAACAAAACTTCCACCACCTGCACGTTTTACCATTCGGTCTTGAATTTTCAGCGCCCGTACCGTAAAACCCTGCCCGGCTCTGTCATTTTCAGGTTGAATACGCAATCTATCACCAACATGAATGGGATCCGTCGGTTTAAAGGAAACAGATTTTCCCTGTACACGTTGAACCCTGCCAATGATCTTGCCAATACCGCCTTTCTGTTGTGACAACACCAGATCCGCATTTTCTGTACCTTTCAAAAAACCATGACTTGATGCACGTCCCACAGCATTGTTTAAATTTTCCAGGGCTGCCTGCAGCGTTTTCTTTTCCTCGCCGGCGGCTGCGTCCATAACCATCCGATAACTGGAAACCACGGTGGCTACATATTCCGCACTTTTCATCCGGCCTTCTATTTTAAAGCTGGTGACGCCAGCCCTGATCAGCTCAGGAACAAGTTCAATGGCAGAAAAATCGCTGGTTGAAAAATGAAATCCTGCTTCACCGTTCTTATGATAACGTCTTCTGCACGGCTGAATACAACGACCGCGATTTCCGCTGCGCCCATCGATATAAGAGGAGAAAAGACAATGCCCGGACATTGAATAGCAAAGCGCACCATGAACAAAGTGTTCCAGTTCCAGACTGCTTTGCCTGCTGATGGCACCAATTTCCTCAAGCGTTAACTCTCTTGCAAGTACTACTCGACGAAATCCCAGACGCTCAAGCATCAGTACTCCTGCAAGATTATGGGTAAGCATCTGAGTGGAGGCGTGGAGTGGAATCCCGGGGAAGTACCGGTGTGCAATACGATACAAACCTAAATCCTGAATGATAAGTCCATCCACAGAGATACACTCAAGTTCAGCAAGTAATGCTACAAGAGCAGGCAACTCACATTCTTTTATCAGGGTATTTAAAGCAACATACACCTTTATTCCTCTGGCTCCGGCATATCCCTTCAGACGTTCAAGTTCTTCCAGGGTGAAATTCTTGGCCTTCGCACGGGCGGAAAAGGTCTTCAAGCCGCAGAAAACGGCATCGGCACCATTTTCGACGGCGGCAAAAAAAGATTCGAGAGAGCCAACGGGAGCAAGTAACTCAACAGGCTTGCGATTTGTTTTTTTCATATGCAGCATGCCAATAGTATTTCAGCTGAGATCCTGCTTATTGTTCAATATATCCTCTATGCTCCGGCCTTGGACCTCATGCGAGAATATGGCCTCCAGCAAAGGTCCTACCTTTTCCATTTCTTCTTCCACCAGTAAAAACCCTGGGAGAGGAAGGGCCTTTGTCACTTTAGCACGTCCCTGATCAGCCAACGATGCTGGTAAAAGAGAGACATACTTTCTGTTTTCAGGCAGATCACAAAGGGCCAGGAGGACATCAAACATATTGCCTAGGTACTCTCCCTGCCCAAGGTGCTCAACAATCTGCATAACTGCTGAGGAAGCGGAAAGATAGGTTCCCCCAATAACTGCCGGAATCCCTGGTTTGCAGAGCTTTTCCGAAATAAAACAACGGCAGGAAAAAGGACGGACTTCATAGATAGAACAGCAGTTGTCTTCAAGAAAAGGACACGCTTCCTCATTCCCGTAGGACACTGGCATCACATCTTCACCTTGCAGGCAACTTGCAGCAAATGCATTGGTGGTTAATTGAACTTTTTGAGTGTCACCCTTTTCCTGCAGTTTACCTGCCATCCATGCTTCACGTCCACGCTCCCTGATTTTACGATGAATAAGATCACCTTCCACAGCCGTAATGATAACATTCTGGCTGCAACAGACAGAACAGCCTTTGCTGCAGACTACATCTTCGCTGATCCAGTTTTCAAACTCTTCGTAAATTCCAATCAGTATTTCTTCTTTCAATGAAAGCATTATCTTACTATTCCTGTAATAATATTTATTAGTTTTAATTCCTGGCAAAATCGTTGACTTTGAACAATCGCTTCCACTATAGTTAGGAAAAATGAATTTGCATGCACTTTCCAGGCGTTCACCCTGCGTTATTATACTACGCTGGCATATATGGTTCCTTCAACGCATAATAATCCGACAGTATATATCTATGACAGCATCCAGGCAACAACAACATCTGCTCAAATTTTACAGGTGTTCACTTCTCTGCGGAATAGTAGCCCTTGGTCTACTCCTCCCCGGATGTATGGTTGGCCCAGACTATCAGGTACCTGACGCACAGGAATCAATCCGTATAAGCAGCATCGTCTATCCGGATGTCCGTTTCGAACAAACTGACCTCAGTCACTGGTGGGATATATTTGAAGACCCTCACCTCAGCGCCCTTATTCGGCGAGGTGAGCAGGAAAACCTTGATATTAAAAAGGCCCTTGCCAGAGTAAAGGAATCTCGTGCAGTTTTAGGTATCGAAGATTCTGCACTCTATCCTGCAGTGGACGCAAACGGAGCAATTGCCTGGGGGAAAGAAAGCGAAAGTATCTTTCCTGACGCAACGAGTGTGGCTACGAAATATTCCCTCTCTGCCGATGCCAGCTGGGAAATAGATTTTTTCGGGCGTATCAGACGCTCCATTGAAGCAGCCACAGCAGATTATCAGGCATCCTGGGAAGACCACAATAATGTTCTGATAACGATCAGGGCTGAAATTGCAACGAACTACCTGTTATTTCGCAGCCAGCAAGCACAACTTGAAACCTCAAAAAAGAACATCATATCCCAACGGGACATGTTGAATCTTACAGAGATTCGGTACGAGAACGGAATTGCAACCTATCTCGATGTTGCACAGGCGACACGTGTTCTCGCCAATACAGAAGCGGACATGCCTGTCATCAGAATGAATTTAATGAAAAGCATTACTGCCCTGAGTGTCCTTACAGGGCTGACTTCAGACACGCTCCGCCTGCAATTGCAAGAACTGCAACCTGTACCACTTCCTGCGCCAGGCATAGCCATCGGCATTCCTGCAGAGCGTATCCGGCAACGACCAGATGTTAAACTGGCAGAGCGCAGACTTGCCGCTCAGACCGCACGAATCGGTGTTGCAACTGCTGACCTCTATCCGAGTTTTTCCCTCCTTGGCACCCTGGGACTTGCATCTTTTAGTGCCGGGAATTTTTTAGACTCTGCCAGTCAGATTTATGGAGTAGGTCCGACCCTCCGCTGGAATATCTTTGATATGGGACGTATACGACAAAACATTGTTATACAGGATGCAAGAACAGAACAGGCACTCTATGGTTATGAATTAACCATGCTCAAAGCCATCAAAGAGGTGGAAGACAGCATGACTGGATACCATGAACAGCAGCAAAGACTTATTGCCTTAAAACGTTCCGTTTCTGCCTCACAGGATACCCTGGATATGTCCACAACCCTGTACAAAGACGGGCTTACGCCTTTTCAGGATGTACTGGACGCACAACGCGCCTTGTTAGACGCAGAAAGTTCCCAGGATATAGCCACAGGAAATTCTGCCATCCAGCTGGTTAATTTATACAAAGCCCTGGCAGGAGGCTGGACAAGCCAGGCCCAGGAAGACAATGAACTCTCTCAACAATCGACTCCTTAATTCCATGAAAAAACTTATCTCCTGCACACTATTTGTAACTGCATGCCTGACAAGCCTGCTGTTAACCGGATGTGACCCAAAAAAACAGGAAACTGCGCCACCACTTCCCCCTGAAGTAACCGTTGCTTTCCCCACTGTCCAGGACGTAACCAATTACAAATATTTCACAGGCTATACAGAAGCCCGTAAAGAAATTGATATACGAGCCCGGGTTGAAGGATACCTCGACAGTTTTTCTTTCGAACCCGGCACTCTCGTCAAAAAAGGAGACCTCCTGTTCACCATCGACCCCAGCCCCTTTGAGGCCGATGTCGCAAGGGCACAGGCGGATCTTGAAACAAAACTGGCAGAACAGAAACTGGCAGATGCGACATTACAAAGAAAAGAGAGTGCCCATAAACAAAAAGCAGTGAGTGAAATTGCTGTCCTTGAAGCACGTGCGCAAGTGAGCAAGGCAAAGGCCCAGGTCAAAGAATCAAAAGCCATGCTGATCACAGCGCAGCTGCAACTCTCCTACACCAAAATGTATGCGCCAGATGATGGCCATATCAGCAGAAACCTTGTTGATGCAGGTAACCTTGTAGGCGCTGGCGGTGACAAAACACTCCTGGCCACCCTTGTTAACTATTCTCCCATTTTTGCCTATTTCAACATGGATGAACGCTCATTCCTGGCCTTTCGAAAGACTTTTCATAAAGCAGGAGACAGTACTCTTGCTGACACTCCCATCCCTGTAGATCTCAGTCTTGAAGGAGACTCCGGCTATCCTTATTCAGGCGAAGGTGACTTTATCAGCAATCAGGTTGATCTTTCCACCGGCACCATTCTGGTAAGAGCTTCATTTGCAAATGAAGACCTGTTTATCATGCCCGGCCTTTTTGCCAAAGTTCGCATTCCGTTAAACGTACGTAAGGATGCCCTTCTTGTCCCGGAAACCGCACTCTCTTCTGATCAGCGCGGACGATTTCTTTTGAGTGTCCAGAGCGATGGAACTGTGGAATACAAAGCTGTTGAAACAGGAGCACTTGTTGACGGGCTTCGGGTCATTACGAATGGAATAAAAGATGATGACAATATCGTTATAAAAGGTATTCAAAGAGCACGACCGGGTGCAAAAGTCAGCGCTAAAAGGGCTCAGGATTAATCCCATGGAACAACAACCATCTTAAGAGAACTATTTTATGAGTCGTTTTTTCATTAACCGCCCTATTTTTGCAGCAGTCATTGCCCTTATCATCGTCCTGGCAGGCGCTGTAACCCTCATCGGTTTACCCATTGCTCAATATCCTGAACTTGCCCCCCCCACAGTCCAGGTATCGACGGCTTACCCCGGCGCCAATGCACAGGTTATTGCAGATACAGTGGCGGCACCAATCGAACAGCAGGTGAACGGTGTTGAGGGCATGATTTACATGTCTTCAACATCCACGAATTCAGGAACTTACGGCCTCACAGTTTCCTTTGAAACCGGAACAGATGCTGACATGGCTGCAGTTCTGGTGCAAAACCGTGTAGCCATAGCCATGGCCTCCCTGCCCCAGGAAGTAAAAAGCATTGGTGTCACCACCAAAAAAAGGTCTAATTCCATCGTCCTTATGGTGACCCTCACCTCACCCAATAAGACCTACGACAAATATTATCTCAGCAACTACATAACCCTTCGTTTAAAAGATGAAATGTCTCGAATTGAAGGAGTTGGTGATGTTCAGGCATATGGTGCCGGCGATTATTCCATGCGTATCTGGCTTGATCCTTATTTATTACGATCCAGAGATCTTACCACCAGTGATGTAACAAACGCCCTTCGGGAACAGAATGTTCAGGTCGCAGCGGGTCAGATTGGTGCACCTCCTGCCCCTGGTGGACAGGCGTTTCAATATACTATCAGCACCCTCGGTCGATTAAGTAATCCTGAAGAATTTGGAAATATCATTGTAAAACAGGCCCCTGGCGGAAAAATCACACGAATAAAGGATATCGCCAAGGTTGAAATGAAGTCCAAAGATTACAACTATGACACCAAGCTCAATGGCCAGAATACTGCTATGATGATGGTCTACCAGCTACCTGGAGCAAACGCCATTGCACTCAAGGAACAGATCGTGGAAAAGATGGAAGAATTGCAAAAATCCTTCCCACCCGACCTTGAATATGCCATCCCTTTTGACACCACCCTCTTTGTCGAAGAAGCCATTGCTGAAGTGGAAGAAACCCTCTGGATTGCTATTGTCCTGGTGCTGATCGTTATTTTTATCTTTCTTCAGGACTGGCGGGCAACCCTTATCCCTCTTATCACCATCCCGGTTTCCCTTATCGGAACCTTTGCTGTCATGGGAATGATTGGGTTCTCCATTAATATGATCACGCTTTTCGGTATTGTGCTGGCCATTGGTATTGTCGTTGATGACGCCATTGTGGTTGTTGAAAATACCATACGAAATATTGATGAACACAAGATGAGTGCCAAAGAAGGTGCTTTGGCTGCAATGGATGAAGTGACCGGCCCAATTGTTGCCACCACCCTTGTCCTCCTGGCAGTTTTTATCCCCACGGCCTTTCTTGGCGGGATAACCGGGGAACTGTACAGACAGTTTGCCCTCACAATTGCCGCCTCAACCTTTTTCTCGTCAATCAATGCGCTCACCTTAAGCCCCGCCCTCTGCGCTATTATTTTACGCCCCACACCTGAAAAGAAGATGTTTTTTTTCAGATGGTTTGACATCCTCTTTGATAAATCACGTAATGCCTACGAGGCAGTTGTTCGCATTATGGTGCGGCGCTCTCTTATTACCATGCTCTTCTTTGCCTGCATTGCAACTGCTGCATGGACCGGATTCACGGGACTTCCCACAGGATTTATCCCCACCGAAGACCAGGGATATGCCATGTATGCGGTACAATTACCCGATGCTTCATCCCTTGAGCGAACCCAGGCCGTGGTGAAAAAACTTACAGATGCCCTCGAGAAAATGGATGGGGTGCAGGATGTTATCTCCGTTGCCGGCTATTCGCTTCTTGATGGTGCTGGAATGTCTAATGGTGCTGCCCTGTGGGTTGTTTTTGAAGATTTTACAGAACGTATACCTGAAGGTCATGACCTTGAAAACATCCTTATGCAAATGGCAGGTGCCGGTGAAAAAATCCAGGAGGCCATGATTATGCAGTTCCCTCCACCACCAATCTCAGGAATTGGAAATGCCGGAGGTTTTCAGTTACAGGTCGAAGATATGTCCGGAGTAGGCCTGCCTGCACTACAGAAAATAACAAACGAACTGTCCTTTGCAGGGGCAAAAGACCCTTCCATTGCCTCGGCTTACACAACCTTCAGGGCAAATGTACCGCAACTCTTTGCCGATATTGACCGCACCAAGGCAAAGACCATGAACATTCAGCTCTCTGAAATTTTTGGTACCATGCAGGCCTTCCTCGGCGCTGCCTATGTAAATGACTTCAACAAATTCAACCGTACCTTCCAGGTCAATATCCAGGCGCAGGCTGATGCCAGATCGCAGATAGAAGATATTTCCAACCTGCAGGTCCGATCCCGTGATGGAAAAATGATCCCCCTTGGCACACTCCTTTCCGTTGAGGAAATATTCGGACCTGCAGTTATTACCCGTTACAACATGTACCCCACTGCCACCATCACCGGAGCAAGTGCTCCGGGAGTCAGCTCCGGGCAATCCATGAATGCCATGGAAGACATAGCAGCACGGGTATTACCAATTTCCATGGGATCCGAGTGGACAGGTATGTCTTTTCAGGAAAAGAATGCTGGCAATCCCGGCCCTATTTTTGCCCTCTGTATTGTCCTTGTCTATCTCGTTCTGTGCGCCCAGTATGAAAGCTGGTCCATTTCCATTGGAGTTATTCTGGCCGTACCCCTTGCACTCCTTGGAACTGTCATTGCCCTTATGGTAAGGCAGATGGATAATAATGTATATACCCAGATTGGAATTGTACTGCTTATTGCCCTTGCCTGTAAAAATGCCATTCTTATCATTGAGTTTGCAGTGGAGGCACGGGAGAAAAAGGGGATGTCTATTTTTGATGCAGCCATGGACGCAGCAAGACTCCGATTTCGTCCAATCCTGATGACATCCTTTGCATTTATTTTAGGTGTCTATCCACTGGTCATTGCAAATGGTGCAGGAGGTGCTTCGCGACAGGCCTTAGGTACTGCCGTCTTTGGTGGAATGATAGCCGCAACCCTGCTTGCTGTTCTCTTTGTACCCGTTTTTTATAAAGTTATTCAAGGAAGCAGTGAACGCTTTTTCCCACAAAAATAATAGAGACTATGAAAACAAAAACCACATCGTTTTTTTCCGGACTATTTCTTGTTCTTTTCCTTATTCCCTGCCTTGCAACTGCCGCCCAGGTTGCAACAGAAGGAAGCAAAATCAATCTGGAAACGGTTCCGCCTGAGCAAGTTGATTCGATACTTGGACAATTAAGTGATGCACAGATACGAAGCCTTCTTATCGCTGAACTCTCAAACACCCCCGTAAGCGACAAAGCAACAGGGAAAGGGAAGGAGGGACTGGTACAAAAAGTAAGGACATTACTCCATATTTTAGATAAGAAGGAAGACACAGCAAAAGATGCAACAGGCCTGTTCAGCGCTATTCGCAGGGTCCCATCCGATTATATACAACTGGCCAGAAAAATTGGAAATGGCTCATTTGGCGCATTTATCCTTACCCTGCTGATTTTTGCAGCAATCTTTACAGCAGCTTTCCTGGTAGAATTTATCAGTCGTCGTTTTACTGCCGACTTTTCCCGTCAATTTAAAGAGAAGGCCATCCCAGACCTGGATGGTCCCATGCGCCTTGTTGCGGGCATTATGCGTGCGGTTCCTGCTGTTATTCTTGTTCTTGTTTTTACAACAACTGCGATTCTCTTCTTCTTCCTGACACCCGGTGCCGACTATGGTCCCAAGCGTTACCTCTTTTTGGCTATCCTCTTTCTTATTGTATTCTACAGACTACTGAACCAACTTTCCAGAATCTTCTGCGCACCCCAATCCCCCTCACTACGTATACTCCCCCTTGATGATGCCAAATCTTTGTCCCTGCACAGAAGCATTCTCATATTGTTTAACTACACTTTTACCGTACTCATCACACTTTCCCTGTTTAGCGAATTGCAAATGCCCATTCATAGCCTGCGTATCAATGTAATGTTTTTTGCTTCCGGCCTTATTCTTCTTGTACTCACGTACATAATACGTGTACGGACCTCTGTGCGTGACAGTATTCTTGCCAGAAGTGAGAAGAACAAGACCCGAAACTGGGTGACAGAGCAATTTGCCACGTTCTGGCACGTCCCCACCATTCTTTATTTTATTATTATCTGGCTGATTATGATGGGTGATCAGGTGAATGGTATTCAGCGCCAGAATGCAGCCTTTCTTATGAGTCTTTTGATTCTTCCCCTCTTTGTTATCTTTAACAGCATTGGTCAATGGCTTGTTCGAATCTCCATTAAGACCCTGCAAGTCAATAACCCGAACGCTAAACATCCTGACAACGAAGACTATAAGGAAAAGATGGCGGAAGGTGAAGCAAAAGAACTCAAACTCATGGTCACCTCAGGCCGTTTTATGAGTCTTGCTATTCTGACCTCACTGCTTATCTGGGTATTTGAACGATGGGGCCTTGACATTCCCTATGCGACAAAACTTGCCGGAGCAATTTTTGAAACCTTAATCATCATGGCTCTCGGTCTTGTTTTCTGGCGCTTTGCTTCCAGCTACATAGAAAGGAAAATCGCAGAATCAACACCTGAAAAGACTGAAGAAGAAGACAGCGATGACGAATGGGGAGCAGCAGCTGATCGTGGCCGTAGTTACACCCTGCTGCCCATGCTGCGAAAAGTCCTGGCCTCCACTTTACTGGTAATGGTCACCTTACTTGTTCTCTCGGCCACGGGAATGGATATAGGACCACTGCTGGCCGGAGCTGGTGTTCTCGGTCTGGCAATAGGTTTTGGTGCGCAAAAACTTGTCAGTGATGTTTTTTCCGGCTTTTTCTATCTGCTGGATGATGCCTTCAGGGTGGGTGAATATATAGAAGCGGGTTCTGTCTCTGGAGCAGTTGAAGCAATAACCCTTCGAAATGTTATGCTTCGCCACCACCGGGGAATGCTGCAGATTGTCCCCCACAGTGACCTTGGCTCAATCACCAACTTTATGCGTGGTGGAATCATTGTAAAATTCAACCTCGAATTTCCCTATGATGCAAACGTTGATAAAATCAGGAAAGTGATCAAAAAAGTCGGTAAAGCCATGATGGCGGATGAAGAATTTGCAAAAGATTTTATTAATCCGGTTAAATCTGCCGGAGTACGTGAAATTACCGGATCAGTAATGGTGATTCGGGTGAAATTCAAGGCCCAGCCGGGTACACACTTTGTTATTCGCCGGGAGGCGTATCGTCGTATTACCGAGGCCCTGGCAGCACAAGGTATCCATTACGCCCATCGAAAGGTGATTGTTGAACTTCCCGAGCAGGCTAAAAATCAACTCAGCGAGCAGGAAAAAGCAACGCTTATGGCAGGGGCTGCTGCAGAAATTACTCAACAGGAAGAAGATACAAAAAACAACTCCACGAAAAAATAGGTGAAACTGAGCTGTTTTTCATCACTCCCGCAAACCGCGTATGAGAACAAACAGCTCAGCAACATTTATCCAATTATTTATGATGATTTTTATATTCCTGACTTTCGCGTAAACTGTCACGAACCTGTTTTTCTGACCAATGGTCCTTGGAAATTTTTTCTCTGTACAATTGTAACCCACCACGGTCAGGCTGGCGTCCCAGAAGATCTTCATAGGCACGTTTAATAATGTCATCGCTACCCTGCTTATTAGATTCAGGACTCTTACGAAGAGCTTCTCTCACTTGCTTTTCAGTCCAGCCATCATCAATCATCTTGCTGCGAAACATTCGCATGCCAGCCTTGTCGGCTTTTCTGCCAAGAATATCTTCGTACGCTCTTTCAACCACGGCTGTGGGATCTTGCGCAGAAACGGGGCCCGTTGTAACGGCCAGGAAACACAGACAAGCCAGCAAAGTACTGATATACGTTTTTTTCATACTCTTCTCCTTTTGATAAAAAAATATTTAGATTTGATCCATATACAGGAACTACAGGCAAAACACATAATACTGATTACCACTAAGATTTTCCACTTGCAACTATTTTTGATTTTTGCTGTATATGGTTATATCATATATTATCCATAACTATAGAATGCACTTCATCTTTACTTGCCCTGTTTTACTATGGAGACTGTGGTCAGAAAAGCAATTACTTCTGGAATTTATTTATGAAAAAATCCTCCAATAATTCTGTTATTTTTCTATTTTTGCATTTGCTCGCACTCTCTTTACTTTCCGGCTGCGCCGAGCCTCGGTCAGTTACAATGATGCCGGCACCGGTTATTTATCATGATACAACGGTTGATCCCTTTTCCCACCTTCGCCATGATGAAAAAACCACTACCTTACCTGTCTTTTTTGCAACCAATCGTGCTCCGCTTCCCTCTTCATCTGATACCTCCTACGGCAATGACATGAGCAACAGCCTGCATTTAGGCAAAACACAAATTCGTTTTGGCGATACATTAACAAGCTGGAAAGACCTCTTTCTTGCCTCTACGAATCCAGAATACTCCGGTACTTTAGAATTAGGTATTGAAGAAAGCATCGAAATTGCAAAACACCAGCTCAATGAGCTTCCAGGATGGACAACTGCATTATCTCCGGCCGTAAAAGAATTCACCCTTGAAATCAACGAAGCCCTAGCTCAGGCAAGAGATAAGGAGATTATCATCTATGTTCATGGTGCCAAGGGAAGTTTTCTCAAATCCGTTGTCCTTGCAGCTGAAATTGACCACTTTTCAGGGCGTGATTTCCTGGTCATTGCCTTTGCCTGGCCCTCCCATCAGAATATCCTCAGCTACATATGGGGAACGGATGCCTGGAGAGCCGAGCACTCAACAAACGCGTTGAATGCATTGATACAGCTCCTCGCCGAGCACACGACTGTTGAACGTACAAATATAATTTGTTATAGCGCTGGAGGGAAGTTGGTAGCCAACGCTATATCCGAAATACATTCACAGCACCCACTCCTGAACCCTGAAGAATTGCAGCAAAAATTCAAACTGGGGACAGTTCTTTTTACCGCTGCCGATGTATCGGTTGATCAATTTATTGAGAAACTTCCAGCCATCAGTGAAATGGCCAGCCAAGTTGTAGTCACCATTTCAGACGGTGATAATGCCCTGTATTCTGCCAGTCTTGTTATGGGCGGCAACAGCCGGATTGGCATGAAAAGTGCCGAAGATGAAGAGATAGAATTTGCAACAAATAATCAGATCAACAATTTTGAAGTGATAGATCTTTCCTATGGCCAGGACTTACGGGGCTTTGATATCACAGGACACCACTACTGGCACAGACATCCCTGGGCAAGCAGCGACATTATGTTTCTCCTTCGCAGCGACCTTTCCGCCAGCCGTCGTGGGCTTACAGCATCAGGTATAGAAGATGTATGGTATCTCTCCGAGGAATATCCCAGACAAGTAAGGCAGGCAATCAAACATGAGTTTGACGGGCAGTGGTAACAATATCCTCTGAGAACCTTTTTCCTGCCTGCCTGAGCCCACTGATTACCGCACAACATCTCCGCCGCCAATGTATCCAGCCACGAAAGTACACACCCTGTCTGCTTTGGCTCTGACAAGTATCTGCCAATTAAAATCTTTCCTAAATTACATTGTGTTTTTTATCACTTTGCGTTAATAATAATTGATAATAATCACCTGCAACCACCAACTTTTTTCACCACCCTTCTAAAAAAAATCACCGTTTATGAGTCAACATACCATCCCAGTCATTGATGATCTGTTTCTGGCCTTTGCTTCAGCCTCGCCTGACATCATCCACTTAAACGACCTGCAGGGCAATATAATATATACGAATGCGGCCAGTGAGACCTTGCTGGGATATAATCAAAGTGAACTCCTGCAGCAACCTGCCGCTGGTCTTATCCATCCTGACGACCTGGATGCTATCGGCACTGATATGCAAAAAATTTCAAAAGAGTACTCGCCGCCTGCCCGGGAAATACAGTTACGTAAAAAAGACGGCTCCTGGCTCATTGCCGAAGTACGTGGTTTTTTTGTATCCTCTGAGCAAACCCATTTTATTGGCGCAACTATCCGGGATATTACGAAACGCAAAAAGTTAGAACAACATCGTATCCAATTCACAGATACTGTCCTCACAAGTCAGCTCGAAACCACCATGGATGGAATTCTGGTGATTGCCCCTGACAACACAACCCTTATCAGCAACAGTCAATTTCAAGCCATGTGGGACCTCACCGCCCCCATTGCCGAACCTTATTACGACCAGTTACAACACGAAACAATCCTCAGCCAGTTAACGGACTCAGGGGCATTCACTGCCAAAGTGCAACACCTGCATAAGCATCCGGACGAACAGAGTAGAGATACCCTCCAATTAAAAAACAGCCGTATCTTCGAATACCATTCACTCCCACTGTATGATCAAAGCCAAACACATCTTGGCCGTATCTGGTATTTCCGAGATATCACTCAGCTCAGACAACAAGAGATGGAACGCCTAAGGATAAAAAAGCTTGAATCCATTGGTGTCCTGGCAGGAGGTATAGCACACGATTTCAACAATATCCTTACAGCCATCCTCGGCAACATCGAAATTTCTTCTCATTCTATTGCCAAAGAAAACAAAGCCACTGCACTTCTGCAGCATGCAAAGAACGCGTGCCTGCATGCCAAGATACTGACCATGCAGCTGCTCACATTTTCCAAGGGTGGCTCACCATTCAAGGAAATCGTACAACTCAGGAAAATCATAGAAGACTGCTGCAATTTTTCTCTCAGTGGCTCTAATGTTAACTGTCATTTCACTATGGCCCAGGATCTGTGGCAGGTGGAATGTGATATAGCTCAGATCAATCAGGTGATTCGAAACCTGATTATTAACGCCAGCCAGGCCATGCCCGAAGGCGGCACCATTGATGTTCGCTGCGAGAACATTCAGCACCCGGATACTGAAAATCTTATGGCAGGTGACTACCTGCGTATCACTATCCATGACCATGGATCAGGTATCCCTGATAAAATCCTGCCGAAGATATTTGACCCCTATTACAGTACAAAAGATATTTCCACTGATAGAGGGAAGGGACTTGGTCTGGCCATTGTTTATTCTATCATCACCAGACACAAAGGCCATATTGAGGTCGAATCACAGGAAGCAAAAGGAACCACAGTCACCGTTTTCCTGCCAGCTATTGCCTGTAAAAAGATTCAATGCAATGATAATAAACAGACTTCCCATGCCAAAACAGCTCGTAAAGGCAAAATTTTAGTAATGGATGACGAAGAAATGGTTCGCAGGGTGATGAAGATCCTGCTCGAAACCTTAGGTCATGAAGCAATTATGGCTGAAGACGGCCAGCAGGCCCTCAGACTCTACCAGGAATCACAAAACCATAAACATCCTGTGGATCTGGTTATCATGGATCTTACCATCCCCGGAGGTATGGGAGGGAAAGAAGCTGCCGCACAACTGCTCGCAATAGACCCTCAGGCTAAACTCATCGTTGCCAGTGGCTACTCTGATGATCCGGTTATGGCCAACTTTCAAGACCATGGATTTAAAGCAGCCATGAGCAAACCATTTATCCTTGATACCTTAGATGACGCCATTAATATCTGCCTGACCTGATTACTGCAAAACAACCGCCTCCACACATTTCACCTCCTCAAAACTGTCTTTCAGCAAACCATTAAATTATTACCACATTGTGGCAAGCGTTTTGTTTTTTAGTGCTTACTGTAGTTTTCACATTCAAACAGGAAAACTATCTTATAAAGGAGAAAGACAATGAAGCACTTTGCTATCTGGCTGGTCTGTATTTTTACCCTTGCAGTTACTGCATACTCTGTCTTCGCCACCCCATCCAAACGCTATGACGCCGGGACGCAAACATGCAGAGTACTCAGCGAAGGCCCACTGGAGTGGGAGACCCGATCATGGGGGAAAGGTGGCAAGACCTTCAAACAATTCTGTAAGAACTGTCATTCCCGTGACAATAAAAATGGCGGAAGCTATGTCTGGGAGGAGTCAAAAACGTCAAATGGATGGAATAATTTCTTTACCAGAAAAAGTGCCAAATGTGCAAAATCCGGTGAATGGGATAAACTCAGCCAGGATCAGTTGCTCCTGGTAAACGATTACCTGTATCGCTGGTCCTCCACTTCCATTGACCGCTTCGACAGTCGCTGACGATAGACAAAGACTTCCGGTTCGGAAGCCCAAACCCTAAAACATGCCAGAATACTTTCCAAGTTGCTTACAATCCTCAGAGGCGAAGTCATTCACCTGATTCTGCCTTTTTCATGTCTTCACTTCAAGTTGTTCGTCTTCAAGAATCGATTCGTATTTGTTTCCCCATGACCTGTGTGGTATCATTTTCCAAACCACATCCTTTTCATTTGAATAAATACATTCCTGAATCCACAAGTCATAGAATGGGGTAAGAGATGGACGCAATAATGATTTTAGTGGCCTTTATCTTTGGCTTTCTTTTAAAACAGATCGGATTACCCCCACTGCTCGGATTCCTTGCTGCCGGGTTTGTGTTGAATGCTTTCGGTCTGCAAGGTGGGGAGGATCTCGAAGAAGTGGCCCACCTTGGTGTCTTACTGCTTCTCTTCAGTATTGGTCTGAAGGTTCGCGTGAAAAGCCTTTTCAAGCCCCAGATATGGGCAGTAGCCTCGGGTCATATGATACTGACCGTGGTTTTGCTTGGGGCTTTTATCTATTTACTCTCCTATACCGGTCTTTCTCTTTTTACGGGAATAAACGGACAGACAACCCTGCTCATTGCCTTTGCCCTCAGTTTTTCCAGTACCGTTTTCACGGTGAAAGTACTCGAAGATAAAGGAGAAATGAACTCCAAACATGGCCAGATTGCCATTGGTATTCTTATCCTTCAGGATTTTTTTGCAGTCCTCTTCCTGACTCTCTCCAGCGGGAAAGTACCTTCTCCCTGGGCAATATGCCTGTTTGGTCTGATTGCTCTGCGAAAACCTATTCTCAGCCTGATGAACCGAAGTGGTCACGGTGAATTGTTAATCCTCCTGGGCTTGCTTATACCGTTTGGTGCAGCCAGTCTCTTTGAATTTGTTGGTATCAAGCCGGATCTTGGCGCACTCCTTATCGGCATGTTACTGGCAGGCAATCCTAAAACCAATGAACTGGCCAAGGCAATCTTAAGTTTTAAAGATCTTTTGCTGGTAGGATTTTTTCTCACCATAGGTCTCTCGGGTTTACCAACGGTACAGATTTTACTGGCTTCAACACTCCTGGTTTTTGCAATTCCTTTTAAAATCGCTCTCTTTTTCCTGTTGCTCACCCGTTTTAAATTACGGGCCAGAACGGCGACTTTTTCCTCACTCAGCCTGGCAACATACTCAGAATTTGGACTTATTATTGGTACATTGGGAGCAGCAAAAGGATGGATCAGCAGTGAATGGTTAATTGTTTTTGCTTTATCATTATCCATTAGTTTTGTACTGGCATCGCCTTTAAATAGTATGGCATCGGCTATTTACGAAAAATTAAATATTTTCCTCTGTCGTTTTGAAACCAGGGAGCGACTGGCCGATGACAAAGTCGTTTCAGTAGGTGACGCCCAAGGGATTGTTTTTGGAATAGGTAAAATTGGTGCCGCTGCCTATGAGAGGATGCATAATCTATACGGCAAAAGAATTGTCGGTGTGGATTTTGACCTTGATGTTGTCAATACACTCCGTGCCAGAGGCTGGAATATAATCCAGGGAGATGCCACTGATTATGATTTCTGGCAGCGTGTAGAAATACAGGCAGATCATGTAAAAATGCTGATGCTGACCATGCCCAATTTTGAAGCAAATATTTATGCTGCAAGGAGAATACGAGCCACAGGATTTAAGGGTACATTAGCCGCAATTGTTGCCTACGACGACCAGACTGATGAATTGCAGAATGCAGGAGTTGACCTGGTTTTCAACGCACAACAAGAAGCCGGCACCGGGTTTGCAGATCATGTCTGCGCTCAAATGAAACTCCCGGGTGTAAAAAAGGCAGACAAGTAACCTCCTGTCTGCCTTGCTATCTCTCACACGTTAACCACACTTGAAAGAAGATGCTGCTGCCTGCAACCTGATTTCCCAAAATCCGTTGCAGACTGGGTCGCAAATCAGCAACCAGTATCCAACAGCAGCTCAACTTTTACAGCTTTGTTCTCTTCGCCTGCGAGATTATACCAAACCTTCAGCCGCTGTCCTTTTTTCAACTCGACAAGTGATTTCATTCCTACAAAAGCAGTGTCTGCTGTAAATTGAATACTGATTTTTTCTTTCTTGGAAACTTTTAGAAAAACACTATTCTTTTCCACTGAGACCTTTCTGATACTCCCCTGCGTTACCAGCACCCCATCAACTGACATCTCTGTACTGCTGTCTTGTGCGGCAACAAACGAGGAAGTAGAAATAAAGAGACATCCTGTAAAAAAAATAAGCCAGATGGCGTTTCTGTTACATTCTGTTATCGCTTTCATAAAATTACTCTCCAATATAGTTATAGGTATTATTGATAACTCCTATCGACAACCTAAGCACAAATACCACATCGTGCTACACATTTTCTTAATAAACACCTTTCACTACGGTTAGGGGACTGCAAGGAAACACGCTGGAACATTTCTGAACACATCTACTGCCGTCGAATTTACGAAAATTTCCATTATTTATTCAACCAGCCTTTACACTTTCTCTGTACATGCGTCTCAACTTCTACTATCATTTTTATGCATAGCAATAATAATTGTAGTTACAACTTGTTATCAGGAAAAGATGAAGAAAAACAAAAGCATTTATCCTCCAATGAATTATATTTCAGCTCGCATAAATAACTCTTTGCGGTCAGCCAGCCACTGGGTCGGCAAGTCGACATTGCTCATTTGTCTGGCAATGGTGTTCTGCTACCCGCAGGTTATTGTTGGGGCTCAGGAAGCAATCCCCGTTCAAACCGTTCAGGCTGTCCCCCCGGTCCCCGTCGTAAATAAAAATCTGGCAGACCTCCAGCCAAAGCTTACCGAACTGCGCAAAAAACTGCTGGATATGCAAGCCGAGATGTCAACAGTTGATGATACCCAAAGCATAATCGACCGATTGCTCAGCTTATCAGAAAAGAAAAATACCTTTGAAGAGCAGTTCCATCAATTAAAAATTGATCCGCACAGCAATGTTCAACAGTTAAACGAACTGCAGAATAAATTACAGTCCATAGAACAGGATATCGTCAATGCTGTCGACACCCTGGACAGCAGCATCGCCATCCTCGATAACTGGCTGGATTTCTGGGCTGCAGAAAAAAACAAGTTGGATGACTGGCAGAAAGGACTCGGTTCAAGCAGTTCCCTGCAAACTGTGGAAAAAACACTGAACAAGCTTGCAACAACCGTTGTAAAAGCCAATACCGATATCAATGACCATCTGTTACCATTACTTGCCCTCCAGGAGAAAGCCGGCTCAATGCAGGTCGCAGCATACAACCTGCATATCCAGATAGGCCTTCTTTTTAAAGACAAATACCAGCCCGAACTGCATAAACATGCTGCACCACTCTTTTCCAGTGAATTCACCAAAGATTTCACCATAAAACTCTGGCAGGATACGAAACATGGATTCCTGCTGGCCCTCAAACCTGACACACAATTTATCATCCAGCAAAAAGCGCTACTGACAGCCACTGCAGTATTCTTTTTGATCCTTCTTGTTGTATTCTCCACTGGCAGGAGTTACCTGTCTAGTTCAAGCAGATGGAATTTTGTCTCCCGACGTCCCATATCCGTCGCCCTTTTTCTCAGCTTTTTTTTAACGGTTGCCCTGACGGACAAACTTCCTCCCTTCTGGCTTGCTGTCTTTCGTGATCTTTCTCTTCTTTGCGTAATTCGTATTGGCAGAGTAATTGTATCAAATAAGCTACATAAGAATGCTATAACCAGACTGGCACTGCTGTTACTTATCACCAATCTGCTGGTCATGATTACCCTGCCAATGCCTTTGATGCGCTTGTATATCCTTGCAGTTGCACTTGTTTTTCTACCACTTTTTCTCATACAACGAACACAGCTTATCAAATCCAGCACCACCTCTCCATTGGCTATCTGGATCAGACGTTTTGCCATTTTGTGTCTCCTGATTATCCTGTTTGCCGAAATAAGCGGACAAGCTGAACTGGCATTCTTTATTTTCTCTGCCTGCTTGAAAACCTTTTACTCAGGACTTTTTCTCTGGGTGTTCTACCTTATCCTGATGGCCATGGTCGAGCTTTGTCTGCATTATACGCCCCTGTCCCTTATCAAAAATAATATCAGACAGGTTGCCACAATGATCCGTCCTGTCCTCCTCGTCGGGTGTCTGCTTACTTTTTTGGTCCGCTCCCTGGTGGACTGGCGTCTATTTACAACAACAAAAGAGGGCTTGCGTTATTTAATTGACCTCACTCTTTCTTACGGTGAAATCCATATTTCCTTTGGCCTCGTCCTTGTAGCAGTATTGCTACTGTACTGTTCATATTGCCTTTCCAGAACATTGCAGGCCATCCTCCTCCAATCTGTTCTCCCCCGACAACATATGGATGAAGGTGTTCAACTGTCCATTACCAGGTTGTTACATTATGCAATTATGCTGATTGGGTTTCTCCTGGCCATGGGTGCCATGGGGTTCAGCCTGACAAACCTCACCATCCTTGGCGGAGCACTTGGTGTCGGAATAGGCTTTGGCTTACAGGAAATCATTAAAAACTTCGCCTGCGGCCTGATCCTCCTCTTTGAACGTCCCATTAAATTGGGAGATACCATTCAGATTGGCGAGGATATGGCAGTGGTCAAAGAACTGGGACTGCGTGCCACCGTGGTGCAGACCTTTGATAATGCGGAAATCGTCTTGCCAAACTCTGACCTGATCACAGGCCCGGTAACAAACTGGACCTTAAAAGAACGACGGGTACGAATCAAGGTACCGATTGGCGTGGCTTACGGTTCGAATATCGAAAAAGTGGTGGAGATTCTACTGAGCTGTGCAGAAGCTCATCCACTAGTGCTCTCTACGCCAAAAGCCAGCGCCCTGTTCCTTGCCTTTGGTACCAGTTCTCTGGATTTTGAGTTACGGGTCTTTATTCCTGAGTTCACTGACCGTCGTCTTGTACTCAGTGAACTCAACCAGGCTATTAACAGTGAATTCACAGATGCCGGAATTGAGATTCCTTTTCCGCAAAACGATCTGCACTTGCGCAGCATTGATAAGGATCTTACGCATCTTTTTACAGCGTAATGCACAATTCTTTTATTAGAAGGCAGGAATAGGCAGGCCAGGCCCAGGCGTTACCAACAGGCAAATCATGGTAACATTATAACCGTTGTCATCACCGGAGGAACCATGGACATACATGGAAAACGCCGTGAATATGATGCAATTGCCTTTGATCTGCTGCGGGGTGGATCCTAATAGATTGAAATTAAAATACGATACTGTCCCCTTCTGATAAATCGAGGAGAGATCATCAGAGTTCACTGAAACTGGTGGTTTGAGAACCGCCAGCAACAGGGTTGTTCGAAGGTGAATCTCTTAATACGTGGACATTATAGTATTTAGATGGTTGTTTGCAAAAGAAACAGTGTTGTGTCCCCTGTAGTATCTCCCCGATTTACCTCTGATTTACCTCAATTTTCATTTGACCATATCCGCTCCAGGTACCCTTAAAACAGAAACAGGCAAAACCGTTACCGGTCCTGCCTGTCTATATACAATCTATGGGGGAACTCCAGGTTCCCTCTCTTTATTGTATTATTTCTTTCCTACTCCTGTAGTTGCGGGTATAAACGTGGGCCATGGAAATTTATAGAATTCAGCAGATACCGTCTGCGTGGCAGACATGTGCACTGTGCAGAGCCCTGTACCGGAACATGCCCCTGACCAGCCAACGAAGGTTGACCCATTTTGCGGTGCGGCTGTAAGAATAACAGTGGTACCGCCAGCAAATTCAGCAGTACAGTTGTCGCCACAGTCTATTCCCGGAGGATTACTGGCCACCGTGCCGCTGCCAGCACTCTTTTTGGTAACAGCAACAGTTAAGCTAGTGTGCTTGGTATTGGTGAAGGTACAGGTCACGGTCTCGCCCGGATCCAACGTAATGTCATCGGGAGTGCTACCGTCACTACATTGAGCAGAGCTCAGATCCCAACCGGCGACCAAAGGAGTCTCGGCCAGGCTGTAGGTACCCGGTTTGATTTGACCACTGTCATACGGTGCAGCTGCATCGGTGAGTGCAAAACTCTGATTCACGATGTCCGTGTCTGGCCCGCCTACCAGGACGAATTCAAAGGATTGGACGTCACCGGCAGGTTCAGTCACTTTGTCGACGATGATTCGACCGCGCCGGGTGTTGGTAAAGGCGCAATGGACTGTTTCTCCTAAAACCAATTCGAAATCC
>JAOZKN010000093.1 GCA_029935315.1 Desulfocapsa sp.
AAGGATTTCAAACCATGAGTGGACCAATTCATATCCGATCGGACGAAACCTTTACTCTGAATGTGGGTCCGCAGCATCCTGCAACCCATGGAGTTCTCCGGGTAAAGATGGAAATGGATGGTGAGTATATTGTTAAAGCAGAAACTGTGCTGGGCTATATTCACCGTATGCATGAACTGATGGGCGAAAACAGAACCTACCCTCAAGTCCTTCCCAACCTCAGTCGTCTCGACTATCTCGGTGCCATGGGGTATACCCATGGGCATGTGTTAGCTGTTGAGCGTGCTGCCGGAATTGAAGTTCCTGAACGTGCTGAATATATTCGTGCCATCATGGTTGAACTGAACAGAGTTGCATCGCATCTGTTTTGGTTTGGAGCCTTTGTCATGGACCTTGGCGGCTTTACCCCACTTATGTATGCTATTGAGGATCGTGAGCATATTCTTGATATGCTTGAAGCTGTAACAGGCTCTCGCCTTACCTACTGTTATTTCAGATTTGGCGGCTTGTATAATGATGTGGATGATGATTTTGTAAATGCTGCAAGAGCCTTTATCCCCAGAATGCGCAAATCCTTAAAAAAATATGATGCACTTGTAACCGGCAATATCATTTTCAGAAAACGACTTGAAAATATCGGGCCTATTCCGGCTGAAATGTGTCGAAAGTACGGTGCAAGCGGTCCTGTGGCACGTGGTGCTGGAATTGACTTTGATGTACGTAAAAATGAGCCTTACTCCGTTTATCCTGAATTTGACTTTGATGTTCCTGTGTATCATGAAGCAGATTCACTGGCTCGTTATAAGGTTCGTATGGACGAGATGGAACAATCTCTACGTATCATTGAACAGGGTCTTGATAAACTTCCGGAAGGCCCAATCATGCCCAAGAAAAAACCAAAACTGATTAAGCCTCCCAAGGGTGATTATTATCAGGCTGTGGAAACGGCCCGTGGCAGTTTTGGTATTCGCATAGTGAGTGACGGCACCAAAAATGCTTATCGCTTTAAACTTCGCTCTCCAACATATTCCAACATGCATTTATTTGATGAAGCCTGTGAAGGCATGATGATTATGGATGCTCTGGCTATGATGGGAAGTCTTGACCTTGTTATACCTGAAATTGATCGATAAGGGAGAAGTCGAATGGACTTAACAATATTCAATGCAATTATAGCAGTGGTCATAGCCATTGCCTTTGCCGCAGCGAACGCTGCCTACCTTGTGCTTGCTGAGCGCAGGGGAGCTGGTCGCATTCAGCGTCGACCAGGCCCAAATGTCAACCTCTTTGGAATTTTGCAGCCTCCTTGTGATGGTATCAAGTTGATGACCAAACAGCTGGTCATTCCCGGAGGTGCCGACAAGGCACTCTTTATGGTAGCGCCTGTCCTTGCCATGGCACCTGCCATTATGAGCTTTGTAACCATTCCTTTCAGTGATACCATAGTAGCCCATTCCATGGACGTTGGTGTACTGATGATATTTGCCTTTGCATCTTTTGGTGGCATGGCCATCCTGCTGGCTGGCTGGGGATCACGAAACAAGTATGGTGTTATGGCATCTGTTCGTGCCGTCTCCCAGAATATCTCTTATGAAGTTCCCATGCTTATTACTGTCATCACCATCGTCATGATGACGGGCAGTCTTAATTTACACGAACTCGCATCTGCTCAATCTGGCGGATTCTGGAACTGGAATATTTTCCCGGTGAGCCTGAAAGACGGCTTTATGCTTCAACCCCTGATGCCTGTCTCTTTTCTCATCTTTTTTATCTGCTCACTGGCAGAAACCAACCGTGCTCCATTTGATCTTGGAGAGGCTGAAAGTGAGCTGGTTGCCGGATTCCATACCGAGTATGGCAGTATGGGATTTGGACTTTTCTTTATGGGCGAATATGCAAATATCGTCATTGGAGCAAGTCTGATAACCATTCTTTTCCTTGGCGGCTGGGGTTGTCCATTTGGGCTTTTCCCTGGTGTCTGGTGGTTCCTTTTAAAAATTTATCTTCTTATCTTTTCCTTTATCTGGATTCGCTGGACATTCCCACGAACAACCATTTATGGATTGCTCAACCTGAGCTGGAAGATACTTATTCCCATCTCACTGTTTAACCTGCTGCTCACAGCCGGATTACTGAAGGTATTTTAATATGGGTGCCTATTTTAGTGAAATATTCTATGGATTGCAAAGTCTGGTCATCGGGCTTGGTATCACATTCAAAGAATTCTTCAAACCTGTAGTAACAGTCTCTTATCCTTTCGAAACTATCAAGATGAGTGATCGCTATCGTGGTCATATCGAGCTGGTTGAAGATGAGGAGGGAAATGCAAAGTGCATTTCCTGTGGCATGTGCCAGCGAGCCTGTCCATCAGGAAGTATCAGCCTTGCATCAAAATCAGTCGAATATGAAGTTGAAGTAAAAGGTGAGATGAAGACCAAAAAGAAAAAGGTTCTCGTCAAGTATGACCTCAACTTCACCACCTGTTCCCTCTGCGGGCAGTGTGTAGAAAGCTGCAGCGTTGGTGCCATTGAATTTTCCAAAGAATACAACCTTGCATCATTTAATAAGGAAGATTTCCATTTCGACCTTCTTAATAGATTGAAGGAGAGAAACTCATGAACCTAATGGATACACTATACTCCTTCCTTCCAGATGTACTCACTGCAGAAGGGTTTGCAGGGATAGCTGACGAAGCGGCAGGAGTTGTTTTTCTAATCATGCTTGCCGTGACAGTTGCCGGTGGAATCATAGCATGTAACTCAGAACGTCTTGTGCGGGCTGTTGCCGGACTGGCCGTATGTTTTGTTGGTGTTGCCGCAATCTACTACTTTCTTAACTCACCCTTCGTTGCCATGATGCAGATTCTTATCTACATTGGCGCTGTTTGTATCACCATCGCTTTTGCCATCATGCTTGCAGCACCTGAAGACAACAAAAAGCCAGGACCCGCCGGGCCACTGAGTGGGCCTCTTGGAGTTATCACAGCCGGCCTTGTAACATTCGGTATGGTTGGTCTTGCCATAAAAACCCAGTTCCCTGCCATGCCCAAGCTTAATATGGGCTCAGTGAAATTAATTGGTGTTCAATTACTGACCAGTTATTCCATGGTCTTTGAGCTTGTCTCCATTGTCCTGCTCATTGCCATTCTCGGGTCGCTGGTTATCGCTCGTCACGGAAGGAGCAAATAAATGTCGATATTAAACCTTCATAACAGCCTGACAACCTATCTTGTCCTGGCAGCCATCCTCTTTGGGATGGGTATATACGGTCTTGTTACCCGAAAAACTCTTGTGGGTATGCTGATAGCCTCTGAATTAGTTCTGGTTGCCGCATCCATCAACATCATGGCATTTAACAGATTTACTGCTCCTGACCCGAGTATCGGGCAGATATTCACTCTGTTTATTATGGCTGTTGCCGCAGCAGAAGCCGCCATTGGCCTCAGTATCACCATTGCTGTATATCGTAATTACAAATCTGTCGACACGGAAGATCTAGTCGACCTTAACGGTTAGGAAAGAGGAACTTCTGTCATGGAAATACAAACGGTCCATTCCGTAAAACTTCTTATAGCGCTTCTTGTTCCATTGCTTGGCACACTTGGTGTCTTGTTTGTTGGCAAAAACGAGAACGTCCGTGAAGGCGTTTCATCGGTTGCATCACTGATACTGCTTGCTGTTGTTGCCTCAATGATTCCCGCGGTTCTTGACGGGAAGATTCTTGTGTATCACATGTTCACTGTACTGCCCGGAATTACGGTTACTCTGCGTGCAGATGGAATGTCTATGATATTTGCACTTGTTGCATCATCACTCTGGACGATAGCGGTTTATTATTCACTTGGATATATGCGAGCCCATGCAGAACACGCCCAGACCCGCTTTAATGCCTGCTTCGCCCTTGCGATCTTTGGTGCCCTTGGAGTTGCCTTCTCAGACAACTTCTTCACCATGTATCTTTTTTACGAAATTGTTTCAGTTTGCACCTACCCTCTCGTTGCTCACGCACAAGACAAGGCTGGATATGCCGGTGCCAAAAAATACATTGTCTATCTAACCACCACCGCCAAGCTCTTTTTGTTACCGGCATTGATTCTGATTTATGTTATCACCGGAACTCTTGACTTTCCTCATAACATTTCAGAGGGACTCTTTTCTGGTGATACGGAATCCTGGATAGTAATAATGCTTTACATCTTTTGCCTCTTTGGCTTTGCCAAAAACGGTATTATGCCATTTCACCACTGGCTCCCGGGAGCCATGGTCGCACCTACTCCGGTTTCTGCTCTTCTCCATGCCGTTGCCGTTGTTAAGGTTGGTGTTTTCTGTACCACTCGGACAATGCTCTATGTCTTTGGTGTGGATACCATGCATGCATTGAATCTTGGTATTCCCACCGCTTATTTTGTCGGATTCACTGTTCTTGGAGCCTCTATTCTTGCGCTATCAAAGAATAACCTGAAAGAACGGCTGGCATATTCCACGATATCGCAGCTCTCCTATATTATTCTTGGTGTAGCCCTGCTTACCCCAGCCGGGATTGATGGTGGACTTATTCACATCGTGAACCACGCCTTCGCCAAGATCACCCTCTTCTTCTGTGCTGGTGCAATCATGATTGCCCATCACAAGAAAGACCTTTCGGAAATGGGGGGGCTTGGCAAAAGTATGCCAATAACATTCACCTGTTTCTTTATCGCGTCACTTTCCATGATTGGTGCACCGCCGGTTGCCGGATTTGTCACCAAATGGAATCTGCTTGTGGGATCAATTCAGGCAGACCAGATTGGGATACTCCTTATCCTGATCGCTTCAACCATGTTAAATGCCGGTTACTTTATGCCGGTTACTATTAAAGCATTTTTCGGCAAACGTCCGGAAGGTGAAACATATCAAGGTATTCAGGAAGCACCGCTCTCCATGCTTATTCCCATTATGATAGCATGTACGATTTCGGTGATAATCGGTATCTTCCCTAACTTTATGATGCAATTTGTAAGGATGGTGACAGGATGATTGCAAATCTAATCGACTACCTATCCGACCGGTTACCTACAGTAACCAAGGTCTGCTATGTGGCCATGGCCTTCATAGTATTCTGGAGTATGTCCGTGGATACGTCTCACGCACATACCTGGGCTGAAAAAATGATACCAGGATTCTGGTCACTCTTTGGACTTGCCAGCTGCGCCATCGTTATCATGGTCGCAAGATGGTACGGAAAAAGCGGTATCCAGACCCGGGAGGATTATTATGACAATTAGTTTTATGCATCCGGCACTGATTATGATCGTGGGAGCGCTTCTGCTGCCACTGTTCAGAGGGCCGTTTCGCAAACCATATATGATTCTGATTCCTCTGCTGACATTTATTGATGTTGTCTATCTCAGCGGACATCCGGGAACCTATGGAGTCTTCCAGTTTATGGATTGGGAACTCACCTTTGGCCGGGTTGACAGATTATCCATGATTTTTGCCTTCATCATGGCACTGATGGCCATCATTGGAACCATCTACGGTATGCATGTTGAAGACGAGTATCAGCATATGGCATCCTGGTTTTATGTAGCAGGTTCTTTGGGTGCAATTTATGCCGCTGACTATATCACCCTCTTTCTTTTCTGGGAAATGATGGCCTTTGCCTCCACCTTCCTTATCTGGGCCCGAAGAGATAAAGCGGCGCTGGAAGCTGGATACCGGTACATACTTGTGCATACCTTTGGTGGTGTAATTCTACTGCTGGGATTTGTCCTTCGCTATCAGGCCACCGGAGACCTCAGTTTTGACCTCTTAAACGTTAAGAATCCTGAGTTATACACCTGGCTGATTATGATTGGCCTGATGCTGAATGCTGCTGTTCCGCCGCTTCACTCCTGGTTGCCGGATGCCTACTCCAAGGCCACCGCAATTGGTGCGGTCTTTATGTGCGCATTCACCACCAAAACTGCAGTGTATACCTTAATTAGAAGTTGTGCCGGATTCGAGGTCCTTATTTACCTCGGTATTATCATGGCCATTTACGGTATTATTTATGCCTTGATGGAGAATGATGTGCGCAAACTCCTTGGCTGGGAGATTATCTCTCAGGTTGGCTATATGGTAACTGCAGTTGGTATCGGTACGACCCTTGCCTTAAACGGCGCCAGTGCTCACGCCTTTGCCCATATTCTTTACAAAGGGCTGCTCTTTATGGGGGCTGGTGCAATCCTGACCGTCACTGGCAAACAAAAGCTAACTGACCTTGGCGGACTGTATAAGAAGATGCCCGCTACCATGATTTTTATGTTAATCGGTGGACTTGCTGTTTCAGGGCTGCCACTGATGTCAGGATTTGTTTCAAAATCCATGATTATTTCAGCAGCTTTTAATGAACATATTCTCTGGGCTGGCTTTGCTCTCACCTTTGTCTCTGCCGGAACATTCCTTGCAGCTGGCTTGAGACTGCCCTATCTTCTCTTCTTCGGCAAAAATAATTGTTCTGAAGAAACATGGGAGAAAGCAGAAGACCCATCCTGGAATATGCAACTTGCCATGACCATTGGTGGTTTTCTCTGTATCTTCATTGGTTGTTACCTGCCATTTCTCTACGATATGCTTCCATACACTGAAGTTTCATATCACCCATATGGTGCATACCATCTTAGTGAAACCATCCAGATCATGGCCTTTACGGCCTTTGGCTTCATTCTGTTGCGCAAATACATCCTGCCAACAAACACCATTAGTTTAGACCTTGACTGGTTTTATCGTAAAGGTGGTCAGATATTTCTCTGGACTGTCAAGAACCCTCTGCAATACATGGACACTGCTCTTTCCAGATTCTATGAGGCGGTTGCTATCAGTTGCTTGATGGAAACATCCAAGTTCTGGTCCTGGTTTGACTGGAATGGTATCGATGGTGTGGTTGATGGCAGTGCCCGTTGTGTTCGTGCCATTGGCCGCAGAGTGACGATTGTTCTGCAGCGTGGTCAGATTCAACAAACAATTTGCTACACGGTTTCTTTTGCAGCTGTACTGCTTGTAGCTTACGTTTGGTTATAATAATTCAGAGACAAAGATTCCCTGTCACCACTAAAGGGAATGTTGTCTCAAACAAATAAGAAAGAAAGGAACACTGGAAATGGATCAACTACTTATTAATCCAGACTACCCGCACATTCTGAGCACACTGATATTCCTGCCCCTGGCGGGTGCGATACTGTTGCTCTTTATCAGGAATGAATACTTTGCCAGATACTGGGCTCTAGGCGTTACCTGTCTCACGGCAATCTTGTCCATTCCGTTGCTCCGGGCATTTGATATGTCCACCTCCAAATTTCAGTTTGTGGAACAGGTAAGCTGGATTAAGTCTCTTAATATCCAATATGTTATTGGGATTGATGGTATATCGATCCTTTTGATCATGCTTACTACCCTGATCATGCCTCTCTGTGTACTGGCCTCCTGGACGTACATCAAAACCAGAGTCCAGGCATTTATGGTATGCCTGCTGATTATGGAAACAGCAATGCTTGGTGTCTTCTGTGCCCTTGACTTTGTTCTCTTCTATGTCCTCTGGGAAGCAATGCTAATCCCCATGTATATGCTTATCGGAATCTGGGGTGGCCCACGGAAAATATACGCATCTGTTAAGTTCTTTCTCTACACCCTTGCGGGTTCTGTTATGTTGCTTGTTGCCATTATCTGGCTCTATATCAACAACGGCTACAGTTTCTTTATCCCGGATATGATGTGGCAGAATTACTCCAGCACTGCGCAGATTTTTCTGTTCCTTGCATTTTTTCTTGCCTTTGCCATCAAGGTTCCCATGTTTCCCTTCCATACATGGTTGCCAGCAGCTCATGTTGAGGCACCAACGGCAGGTTCAGTTATCCTTGCATCGGTTCTGCTGAAAATGGGTACCTATGGCTTCTTGCGCTTTGCCATCCCCATCACTCCTGAGGCGACCATGACATTGGCACCAGCAATACTCTGGTTATCAATTGCCGGGATTATGTATGGTGGCTTTACTGCTTTGGCCCAGAACGATATGAAAAAACTGATCGCTTACTCATCAGTTGGTCATATGGGCTTTGTAACCCTTGGTATCTTCGTTTTGAATACTCAGGGAGTAGAAGGTGCCATACTGCAAATGATCAATCATGGTATAACCACTGGCGCTCTCTTCTTATGTATTGGGATGATCTACGAGAGAACACATTCACGAGAACTGAGTGATGCAATGGGACTTGGGAAGCACATGCCCATTTATGCTACATTTTTGGCATTCTTTTCCCTGTCTTCATTCGGTTTCCCTGGGACAAACAGTTTCGTTGGCGAGTTTATGATTATTGCAGGAACATTTGAGCATTCTATTGTTCTTGCTCTTGCCTGTATCCCCGGTGCTGTCCTTGCCGCTGCCTATATGTTGCGCATGCTCCAGAAAATCATCTGGGGTGGTACCAACAATCCAGACCAGTCAAAAATGATGGATCTTAATGTTCGTGAGATTGTCACCCTTGCCCCTTTCCTCTTCTTTGTTTTCTGGATCGGACTTGGAGCGCAGCCATTCATTGATCTTATTCATGTAAGTGTAGAAAATCTGTTGAACAACTACCATGGCATTACAAGTCAGGCTGTGGCAGTAACTGAACTAATTATCCATTAAAATCGTTTAACCGAAGAAGGTAATACAAATGCAATTTCTCCCTGAGTTAACACTGTTGGGTGCAGGCCTTATCATCTTTATGGTCAGTCTTGGCAAGTCCAATGCTGCGACCACGAAAAATATCGCCATAGGATTAGGTGCAGCTGTTTTTGGCGCCACTCTCTTAAGCTACTGTGCTGAAGGTAAGCTTTTTTATGGTGCCTATCAGGTCGACCTCTTTTCGCAGGTCTTTAAAACCCTGATTGCAGGTGCCATGCTTGGTGTCCTTATCTTAGGCCACAACCTGAAAGGTATAGCAGAGAAGGTTCATCCTGAATATTATCTCTTTTTGTTTATGAGTGTACTTGGATTAATGATGCTGGTCTCCAGTGTCGAGCTGATATCCATCTTTGTGGCGCTTGAGCTCTCGTCTTTTGCTGTTTATATCATGGTACCCATGCGCGATGACGAAGGAAAATTCAGATTTCAGATGGAAGCTGGTATCAAGTATTTACTCTTTGGTGTCACTGCAACCGGCTTTATGCTTTTTGGCATGAGTTATATGTACGGACTTACCGGTTCGACTGATCTTGCAACTATAATTGCAAAGTATTCCACTATGTGGACACATCCTGCATATGTCATTTCTATGATGATGGTACTTGGTGGTTTCTTTTATAAGCTTGCCATCTTTCCTTTCCACTTCTGGGTACCAGATGTATACGAAGGTGCATCCAATGAAACCACAGCTTTTATTGCAACGGTACCAAAACTTGCAGCCACTGCTATACTCATTCGTCTTATAAGCCAGATTAGTGGTGATGGACAGGTTATGATAAATGTCCTTCTCCTTTGTGCTGTTGCTTCCATGTTTTATGGAAATCTTTCAGCCCTTGTACAGAAAGATGTGAAACGGATGCTTGGTTTTTCAGGTATTGCCCATGCCGGTTTTGTTCTTCTTGGTATTCTTACCTTCCAGATCACCGGATATGCAAATGCCATGTATTACATTATCGGTTATGTGCTTATGAACCTGGCCTGCTTTCTCGTTCTTTGCAATGTTTCTGAAAAAGGTGAGAATGTCATGATTGAAGATCTTTCCGGTCTCCATAAACGTTCTCCTCTTATGGCGTTTACCCTGGCCGTTGGCCTCTTTGCTCTGGCTGGTATTCCACCCTTTGTCGGTTTTATGGGTAAATTCATGCTCCTTACCGGTGCCTTGAAAGAAGGATATTTGCTTGTTGTTATCCTTGCAGCTATCAACACAGCCATTGCAATATACTATTATCTTTCTGTGATACGGATTACATACTGTAGCGATCCTGAAGAACGTGCACTTGTTACTCCTTCAACGCTTACCAGTGCAACTTCAGTACTGTTACTTCTCGTAATCGTTTTTATGGGTGTCTCCCCCCAACGTTTTGTTGATTTTGCCTCTACTGCTGTACAGACAATTATGTAAAATAGTGACCACTCATACTGTAAATACAAAAAGCCCTGTGAGACAGCTCACCGGGCTTTTTGTATTTTATTGATTCGTACATTATTTCTAAAGTACATACGTACCGGACCCTAGAAAAATAGTTTTTACAAACAGTTAAAGTTTGTGATTATTTTTTATTAAAAAAAGATATTACTACTTTTCTTCTCCATTTTTTGCTAAATTGCTTATAATTCTCTACTTAAACACCTTTTTAGTCCATCCTTAGAATTTATTGGAGGAACAATCCATGAAAAATTTAGAATTGCGCTCATCCCTTATTAAATCTGGCGTTCTTATAGGGCTCTTTATTTTCTTTATCTATGCATTTGCCGCAGGAGACTCTGGAGGCATTGGTGGTACTCTCGGCTCTCTAATTTCGGCTATCACTTTTGTGATTGGTTTATGTCTTGCCTTGATTGTGAGTGTTGTTGTCATTTTCGGTGTCTATTTTGCCATACTTTACCTGTATGATGCTGAAGTATCCAAAACAGTATTTGCCGAGTTACAAGGGACCCTTTCCACAGTGTCAAAACAATTCCCCTGTGATTCCGACTCTACCTGCTGTACAAGCAAAGCAAATGAAATTTCCCCTGTATTGACTGCAGATGACATACAACCCCTGCAGAGCGCTCAGAATAAATTGGCGACACAACTCACAACAACAAACGCAAATGTTGACGCCTTGCAAAAAACGATCAACAGTCTTAATGCTGCTATAAATACCGGCAAAGAAGAGCTTCTTGCGTTAAGCGAGAAAGCAATAGTCATCCAGGAGGATCTGGAAGGAAAGGCCTCCTCTGATGCAATTGCCGAATCAGCAAAGAAGCTAGCTACTGACATTAGCTCATCCATTAAACCGCTTGGCGACAAAATTGCCGCTCTCGAAGAGACAGTTGCAGACCTTGCTACTGCCAACGAGAACGATGACACAGATGATGATGTTCAGGAAAAGATTGATCAGGCAGTGGCAGCCATACAAAAGGAATTAACAGCTCTTAAAAAGAGCATGGTGAGTTCAAAGCCAGAGACAGAAAGCGTGGAAGAATCCCGCCACAGGATTCTCGAATACTTCAGTAACAAAAAAGATGAGAACAAGTTTGTTAAACTGGTAAAAGAGAAGGTTACTAAAGATATGACCTATGCTCAAGTCGATGAATTTCTGGTGGATTCACTGTCCAAGGAAGCTACAGCAATACTTGCTGATCACCCCTCTCTCACCAAAGACTACATCAGGACGAACAGGCAAAAAGGCTGATAGCAGCAAGGTACTGTTTTATCGTTTGAAATCTGCGCTTTTGGAAATGTTTTTCCAAAAGCGCTTTTTTTTTACTTTTTCCAGTTGACACCTTCCCCTCAATTGAGTAATTTGCTGCGTCCCTGAGGGTAACCTCAAGGCGAGCTGATCTGCTTCTGCAGAAAAGAACAA
>JAOZKN010000172.1 GCA_029935315.1 Desulfocapsa sp.
ACCCTCGTTGATATTCAAAAGCCCCTTGCCTTTGGTAAGGAAAAGGAGGCCGCAGAGGCACTTGGTGCAACATTCCAATGGCCGGTGATGACAAAAGAAGTAACCGATGCCGGGCTGCTTACCGATCAGGGTGAGCTTATTCCTGCCCAGACCGTAATCATCTCCATTGGTGATGTACCCCAACTGCCGTTCCTGCCGGACAGTGTCGAGACCGTGAATGTTGCTGGAGCTGACTGGATCAAAACAGACGCTGCCCACAAGACCTCTGACGCAAAGGTCTTTGCAATAGGTGATGTTGAAAAGCCAGGCCTTGCCACCCACGCACTGGGTGCCGGTAAAACCGCTGCTGCATGTATTGTGGCAGAGTTCAAAGGTGAAGAGTGGAAGCCTTTTACCAAAGAAGTTATCACGCAGAAGGCACTCACCATTACCCATTATAAGCCGGAGGCTGAGCATGAGCATAGCCAGGCGGATTCGGCCGATCGCTGTCTCTCCTGCGCATCTTGCCGTGACTGTCACCTGTGTGAAACTATCTGTCCTGAGGGTGCCATTACCCGCCGGGAACTGGATATGTCCCACGCCAATGGCTACGAGTCCGGCCATGGAGCAAATTATGAATATGTTTCAGACGACAAGAAATGTATTGCCTGTGGATTTTGTGCCGATACCTGTCCATGTGGTATCTGGACCATGAAACCTTTATAGGTGTCTGTCTTCCTGTTACAGGTGCTTGCAAATACGCAGTACCTGTAACAGACTTGGTTTATTCTCCTACTTCTGTAATCTGGAGATAATCAGCCCCTCCAGTTCCACCTGCCCTCCCAGCAGGGAAGCAGTTCTTTCTTCCAGCAGTTTCAAATCCTGTTCCCCTGAGTGTTGTCGAATACGCTCACACAAATAATTAAGACAAAAAATCGGTTTAAAAAGAAGGAGACAGCCAGTCTCTTCCAGAAAACAACATTCAAGGTCGTCACTGCGCACAAGTTTTACTTTTATCCCTGCAAGCATATTCATAAGCAACTGCAGGACATCATTATTCTCGTGCCCCATGTAGGCACTGCAGCAGCCACCAAGAGGTGTCGCTGCACAGGCAGAACAATTCTTTCCCATATCCATGGCCGCCATATGCGTATCAAGGGAAACAACTCTTTCCCGCAGTTCCTCAACAGCTGCAACGATTTTACTTTCGGCCAGCAAATTCTGACCAAATTCCTGTAGCATTTCTTCTGCCTTGGCAAGCTTTTCCGGTGCGTTGCCACAATAAGAGATCGATATAATTTCCTGGTATTTCATTTTCAATTCTTCCTTTGCCCACGCATAAACTCTCGCCAGATGGGGGCCGCAACAACACCACCACTATTCCCGCGGCCAAGGCTGGAATTGTCATCATATCCCAGCCAGACACCACCAAGACGCTGGTCGCTAAAGCCAACAAACCAGGCATCTCTGTTCTCATTTGTTGTTCCTGTTTTCCCGCCGGCCGGTTGTGGCACCCCTGCGGCTCTTTTCCCTGTACCTCGTACTATCACTTCCCGCAAAAGAGATTTCATTGCACCGGCCACTGCCGGGCTGAGCACCTGACGGGATACAGTCTTTTCACCATAGACCAGCTCCCCGTTGTTCTTCTTAATTGTACGAATAAGGACGGGAGCTGTGTATTTTCCTTTGGCCACAAATGGGGAATAGGCAGCTGTAATTTCAAGAAGAGAGACCCCGGTTGCACCAAGGGCCAATGAAAGGTCTGCCGTAATGGGGGGGCGAATACCAAATTGTTCAGCCTGTTTCTGCACGGCTTCAATCCCAACTTTTTGCAGAAGCTTAATGGCCACAATATTGCGGGAATAAATCAATGCCTCGTGCAGGGTGGTTTCCCCGTAGTATTTTCCTGTGAAATTCTTCGGCTGCCAGAGTTTCCCTTTACTCCCACGAATGGAGAGAGGTGCATCCATAATACTGCTTTCGGGATTGAAACCGCTGGCAAAGGCAGTGCTGTAGAGAATGGGTTTAAAAACAGAGCCCGCAGAACGTCTGCCCTGTGTTGCTCTGTCAAATGCGCTGACATTGAAATCCCGTCCACCAACCAGCGCCCTGACCCTGCCATTTCCCGCATCCATAACAATGGCAGCTCCCTGCACCTTTGTCTTTCCGGGAAAACTGTTCTTGATACCATGCCTGAGTGCTGTCACCACTTGTTTTTGCAAATTCGTATCCATGGTGGTGTATATTCTGACCCCGGCACGGTTCAACGATCTGCCCAATATTTTTTCTGCCTGTTTTCGCACCAGTTGGATAAAATATCCACTTTCACCACGGGCCTTACGCTTGCCGCCGGCAAGTTGAATGGGGCGTTCATAGGCAATACGGGCCTGAACAGGGTTTATATAGCCTTCTTCGACCATCCGGTTTAATACATAGCGCTGCCGTTTTCTGGCGGCATCCATATGTCTGTCCGGCGCATACCTGCTTGGCGCCTGTGGTAATCCTGCAAGCAGAGCGGCCTCTCCAAGGTTTAACTCCCGGGCTGACTTATCAAAATAGTTTCGTGCAGCAGCCTCAACACCGTGGGCACCACTGCCAAGATAGATTTGATTCAGGTAAATATGCAGAATTTCATCCTTGGACAGCAGAGTATCTATACGCCAGGCAAGTATTGCTTCTTTAAATTTTCGTAAATATGTCTTTTCAGGAGTGAGTAGCAGAGACTTTGCCACCTGCTGGGTTATGGTAGAACCTCCCTGGGCCCGCCGCCCGCTTCTTGCATTATTTATTGCCGCACGAAAAACAGACCAGAGATCAAGGCCGGGATGGGAGTAAAAACGACTGTCTTCTGCAGACACAAACGCCAGGGGAAGGTAGGACGGCATCTTTGCAAGAGAGACAACAGTTCTGTTCTCCTGGTAAATCCTGGTAATCACCCTGCCATAGCGATCAAGGATTTCTGAGGCCTGAACCGGTTGATATTCGGCAACTGTACGGATATCCGGTATTTTCAGGAGAGTGAGGATAAGCAGCAGCCCTCCGATAAAGAGGGTCAGGCTCAGACTAATGCCAAATAAAAAGCCGATGATATGTTTCTCATTCAGCGGCTTTTTATAAACGCGTTTTGGCTTACTGGCTACCTTGCCACGTGTTGTTTTTTTTGCTGGTGACACGAATCAAAAGCAGGAGACAGAGGCGATCACCCGAACACACCTTTTAAGAAGAAGAAAAACACCATTGCCATAAGGGCACCTGCTGGCAGGGTCACGATCCAGGAGATAATAATATTTAACACAACCCGCAGATCAAGGGCACCGATACCCCGGGCGAGTCCGACCCCCAATACGGATCCAACAAGAATATGCGTTGTGGAAACCGGGAGTCCTGTACGAGAAGCAAGGACAACGGTACTCGCCGCGGCAAGCTCCGCACAAAAACCGCGCGACGGTGTAAGCTCAGTGATCTTGGTTCCTACGGTGAGCATTACCTTATAGCCAAGGGTAACAAGCCCCACCACGATACCTGTACCACCGACCATGAGAATCCAGATGGGCATATCAGATTTCTGCATTACCTCGCCACCGGAACTGACGATACTGATAACGGCAGCCAGAGGACCAAT
>JAOZKN010000094.1 GCA_029935315.1 Desulfocapsa sp.
CAGTCATGCTGAAGTGGAAACACGTCGACGGGTCCACGGATCCAATCGGCTCTTTTCCCCCCCCCCGCCCTCTCTGTTTAGTGTTTTTGTTAATCAATTCAAAGATTTTATCGTCTACATTCTTCTCTTTGCCATCTTCTTTTCACTGATTATTGGTGAATATGTCGATTCAATAATTATCATAGCCATCCTGCTGCTTAACGGCGGTATTGGGTTCTTTCAGGAGTTGAGTGCCAACCGTTCCCTGAATGCCCTGAAAAAAATGATTCGTATCCAGAGCGTGGTTCTTCGTGACGGCAGACAGCAGAGTATTCCGGCTGAGGAGCTGGTACCCGGTGATCTTATTCTCCTGGAAAATGGTGACAAAGTTCCGGCAGATGCCAGACTCCTGAGCACCGTAGCGATGCAGATTGATGAGTCCGCCCTTACAGGAGAGAGCCTGCCTGTAAGTAAAGAAGATCGGGTTCTGGGCGAGCACACACAGATTGGCGATCAGGTGAATATGGTCTTTGCCTCCACCGCTGTAGTGGCTGGCCGTGGCAGTGCCATGGTTACTGCCACGGCAATGAATACTGAAATTGGCAAGATATCTCGTCTTATTCAGGAATCAGAGGAAGGATTGACCCCGCTGCAACGTCGCCTGGAGCGTTTTGGGAAACGCCTGGGGCTGGTGATTATTGCTATTTGCACTATTATCTTCCTGACCCTTACCGCGCGCCAGCTCCTCTCCGGTGCAGCAATAACATCGTCCTATTTTCTGGAAATTGCCTTTATCGCGATATCCCTTGCAGTTGCTGCTGTACCTACAGCATTGCCAGCTGTTGTCACCATTACTCTGGCCGTTGGCGTTAAGCGCCTGCTGGCCAAACGTTGTCTGGTACGCAGACTGGCTGCAGTGGAAAGTCTCGGTTCCTGTGACATTATCTGTTCCGATAAGACCGGCACCCTCACCCAAAATGAGATGACCATTGTCCATGCCTGGAGTCTCAGTGGTGAAAGCTCTCTCTCTGGTTCCGGATATAGCCCTGAGGGGACGATACAGGGGGATGCTGAGCCCTTGCTCTATGAGATTGGGCTGGTCTGTAACAACGCAAAGCTTAAGAAAGCTGAGAATAAGTGGCAGGTGACAGGTAACCCGACAGAAGGTGCCCTGCTTGTGAGCGGGGCAAAGGCCGGGATTGATTTTCAGGGAACGCGGCTGGAGGAGTTGCCCTTTGACTCAACCCGTAAATGCATGAGTGTGCTGGTGAATACGTCTGGGAAACGTATGGTCTACAGTAAAGGTGCACCGGATGCACTGCTTGCCCGCTGCGAGTATATCCTTCAGGATGATATCCCTGTGTTGCTGAGTGAAGATTTGAGAAATAAAGTACTCAAGGCCTATGACCAGTATGCGTCCAGAGCCATGCGGGTCCTGGCCATGGCCTATAAAGAACTTGCACAGGAATCAGAATTTAATGAAGAGCAGTTAGTGTTTGTTGGACTGCAGGCCATGATTGACCCGCCACGTCCCGATGTTATAGCCTCCATCAAACGTGCCAACCGGGCATGTATTCGTTCCATTATGATCACCGGAGATTACCCCAAAACTGCGCAGGCGGTGGCTGCGAGCATTGGTATTCAGGGTAATATGCTCATCGGAGCCCAACTGGACAAACTCAGCGACAGGGAGCTTCGCCATGCGCTGCAGCATGAGACCAATATCTTCGCCAGGGTGATTCCGGAGCATAAGCTGCGTATTGTCCAGATTCTTCAGGCTGATGGTCATGTGGTGGCCATGACAGGTGATGGAGTAAATGATGCGCCCGCTCTTAAACATGCGGATATTGGCGTGGCTGTGGGCAGTGGCACTGAAGTGGCTAAGGAAGCCGCCGATTTTGTCCTCCTGGATGATTCTTTTGCCCATATTGTTGATGCGGTGGAGGAGGGACGTGGCATCTATGACAATATTCAGAAATCCATTATGCTGCTGCTTTCCGGCAATCTGGGGGAGGTTCTTATCATCTTCTTTGCCGTGGTGAGTGGTATGAATCTTCCGCTTACTGCCGTTTTGCTCCTGTGGATCAATATGATCACCGACGGCGCCCCAGCACTGGCGTACTCAATTGATCCCTATTCCAGCACTATTATGCAGCGTCCTCCCATACCCATTACCGAAGGGATTCTGCCCCGGGCACGTCTTCTGCTTCTTTTTTTTCTGGGCATAGCGGGAACGTTTATAGCCCTTTCAATCTTCGTCTATACCGGTGGTGCCACCAGCAATGGCGAACAACTGACCCATGGCCGCACCATGGTTTTTAACTTTATTGTGCTCTATGAGATGATGCTTGTTTTTCTCATTCGCCGACACTACCATGTCGCTTTTCTGGCAAATCCTCTACTGTGGGCTGCGGTACTTCTTACCTTCGTCCTCCAGGGAATCGTTCTCTATACTCCACTGGCACTGGCTTTTCAGGTAGTCCCTCTCAGTGGTGATGATTTCAAGGTACTTGGCCTTGGAGGCCTTTGCTTTTTGGGAGCCTACCTCCTCTACAACAGCTGGCAGGGGAAAAACAATCCCGGTAATCGTTCATCACCGGGATCGGGAACATGAATTGACCAGCAAAACAGTGGTGGAGTCTTTATCCGCGTAAAAAATTCAAAGCTGATCCGGCCTTAAACCAGCCAATCTGTTCTGCGTTCAGTGAATGCCTGAGTTCCACCTCAGACACAGTGCCATCCCCATGGTGGAAAACTCCTGTGACAACAGAAGCAGGAGCAATATCCACAATGCCGAGAAGATCCACCGTATCCGCTTCCAGTACCAGATCGTAATCGGCAGGATTGGCAAATGTGAGTGGCAGGACGCCCTGTTTTTTCAGGTTGGTCTCATGGATACGGGCAAAAGAACGGGTGATAACGGCCTTGCCCCCCATATGGCGAGGACTCATGGCGGCATGTTCACGGGAAGATCCTTCTCCGTAGTTTACATCCCCCACGGCCAGCCAGTTTTCTCCGGCTGCACTGTAGGCACGGGCAATTTCGTTGAAGCCCTGGGTCTCTCCGCTGATCTGGTTTTTGGCTTTTCCCACTTCATCGCTGAAGGCATTCACTGCACCACTGAACATATTGTCAGAGATGTTGTTTAAATGGCCTCTATAGCGCAACCACGGGCCAGCCGGAGATATATGGTCGGTGGTACACTTCCCTTTTGCCTTTAACAGTAAATGCAATCCCATAAAGTCTTTTCCATCCCATGCCGGGAAAGGGGTTAAGATAGCCAGGCGTTCAGAGTCCGGGGATACCTGGACGGTGATGGCGCTGTTGTCTGCTATGGGTGCCAGAAAGCCGGTGGTGTCAAGTACCAGGCCTGCAGCTGGTACTTCATCCACCTTTCCCGGAGGAGTGAGGGTAAATGTGGAACCATCGGCCGCAGCGTATTCAGTGGTAAAGGGGTTGGTGCTAAAGCTGCCGGTCATGGCGTAGGCCAGACAGGTTTCCGGGCTTGCAATAAATCCGCTTGTTCCGGAATTACCGTCATTTCGTTTGGGAAAATTCCGGTTGTAGGAGGTCACAATGGAGTTGCGGAAACCCTCTTCTATGCCCTCACGGTTCCACTGTCCAATACAGGGGCCACAGGCATTGGCCAGTACTGTAGCGCCAATTGCTTCCAGTTTTGCCAGTTGTCCGTCACGTTCTATGGTGGAACGCACCTGCTCAGATCCCGGGGTCACAAGAAGGGGGATTTTCAGTTTGGCACCTTTTGCCTTTATCTGTTCTGCCATGGCTGCCACCCGTCCCATGTCCTCGTAGGAGGAGTTGGTGCACGAGCCAATCAGTGCATAGGTCACGTTGTCCGGATGGTCACCATCTTTCACGTAGGCAGCCATGTTGGCCACCGTTGAGGCGCGGTCAGGTGAATGGGGACCAACAAGATGGGGCTCAAGGCTGGAAAGGTCTATCTCGATCACTTCATCAAAGTAGTTCTCAGGATTTGCCAGTACCTCATCATCGGCATGAAGCAGGTGCGAATATTTATCCGCCATGTCGGCAACGTCTGAGCGGTTACATGCCTGAAGAAAGCTCTTCATGTGTTCGTCGTAAGGGAAAGTTGAAGTGGTGGCTCCCAGTTCCGCACCCATATTACAGATGGTTGCTTTTCCGGTACAGGATATGGTGGCAGCCCCGGAACCGAAATATTCAAAGACCCGGTTTGTGCCACCGGAACAGGTGAGCATGCCAAGAACTTTGAGGATAACATCCTTGGGTGCGGCCCAGCCCTGCAGCTCTCCGCTTAAATGAACTCCTACGAATTTTGGGTGCAGTACTTCCCAGGGAAGTCCCACCATCACGTCCACGGCATCTGCTCCACCAACACCGGAAGCAAAAGCCCCGAGCCCGCCGGCATGGGGGGTGTGGGAGTCGGTACCCAGCATCATCAGGCCGGGGAAACCATACTGCTCAATAACTACCTGATGAATGATTCCGGCCCCCGGCATCCAGCAGCCAAAGCCATAGCGCTGTGAGGCCGAGGAGAGAAAATCGTACACTTCTTTGTTCTCGGTGCGTGCGGTGTTGAGGTCACTTTTTGCTCCCTTGTGGGCACGGATGAGATGATCGCAGTGGATGGTCACCGGAACAGCCGCCTCATCTTTTTCTGCCAGCATAAACTGGAGTACGGCCATCTGGGCAGTGGCATCCTGTAAGGCGATACGGTCAGGACGGGTTTTGACGTATGATTTCCCGGCTTCAAGCTCGGCATCTTCCGCGTTGTCAAGGTGTCCGTAGAGGATCTTTTCACCGTAGGTGAGACCACGGCCAAGACGTTTTTTGATGATGGCAATGTTGGCATCCATCTTCTTATAGGTGGCTTCTATTAAGGCAGGGGTGGAATCGACTGAGGTATTCATTCTATAGAGTGTCTCCGTACTTTTTTGTTTTACGAGCGTATCTGTTCTTCGTCCAGCATGGTGTCGATAAAGTCCAGCACGTACTGTCGCTGTTCAGGGGTGGCATGGGCAATGCAATCGCAGTGTAAGTGGGCATTGCTGCGTACCAGAAATTCAAAACGGACAAGATCCCTTTCCATTTCGACTCCAAAGTAAAAAGGACTACAGTCGGTGTGCTCTTTCTGCAGGTCTGTAAGAATCTCGTCTGGCAGAACAATCCAGTACAGGCCAATCATGGGACCCATTTTAAGGTTACGTTTTAGGTAAGAGTCTATATTGTCCCGCTCCATGGGGGACAGGTCATCGATAAGAAATTGGCGCATAAGGGTCTATTGGTTGTTGTTATAAAAGGTCGGCAGCAATAGCCGACAGTGGGCTTCGTTCACTCCTGGTGAGAGTAACGTGCCCATATATACCATGTCCCTTCAATCTTTCAACTGCATAGGAGAGTCCGTTGGAGGAAGAATCAAGGTAAGGGTTGTCGATCTGCTGGGGATCACCGGTGAAGACCATCTTAGTATTTTCACCGGCGCGTGAGATAATGGTTTTTACTTCATGGGGGGTCAGATTCTGTGCTTCATCAATGATAACATACTGGCGGGGAATGGAGCGGCCGCGGATGTAGGTGAGCGCTTCCAGTTCCACAACCTGGTCTTTGATCAGTTTATTTACTTTTTGTTGTACACTGTTCTCATTTTTGTCCTGCTTCTCATGGCGCATGAGATAGGTGAGGTTGTCGAAAATCGGTTGCATCCAGAGGAGGAGCTTTTCATCTTTGCTGCCGGGCAGGTAGCCGATATCCTTTCCCATGGGAATAACTGGCCTGGAGACAAGCAGTTTTTCATGACTGCCCTTATGGATAACACATTCCAGACCGGCGGCAAGTGCCAGCAATGTTTTTCCGGTTCCGGCCTGACCGATGAGGGTGACAAGGTTGACGTCCGGATCCAGGAGGAGCTCAAGGGCCATGCGCTGTTCTTTGGAACGTGGCCCGACATTCCAGGCATGTTCGTTGCGGGAGTTGAGATGCGTAAGGCTGTTTGCATCAGTGGCCCGGCCAAGCCCTGAATGTTTAGGGTTGAGTTCATCCTGGAGGAGAATAAATTCGTTGGCCAGAAAGTCAAAGCCTTTCGCTTCCTGGAAGGATTCCTCTTTATGAAAGCGGTCTATGGCTTCACCAGGAACAGAAATTGTTCGCCAGCCAGCGTACAGTTCATCGATATTGCATTTCTGTTTTTCAAAATCCATCACGTCGAGACCAAGGGCATCCCCTTTGAGACGGGCATTGATATCTTTTGAAACAAAAATGACAGACTTGCCCTCTGCTTTGAGGTTGCTTGCCACTGCCAGGATTCGATTGTCAGCAACACTCATGTCCAGCAGGGTTCCGGGCATGTTTGTGTATTCCACTGTGATTTTCAGAGTGCCCCCATTCTCCATGGGAACCCCATCCTTTAAGGTCCCTTTCATGCGTAGACGATCGAGTTGGCGAATAACACTTCTGGCATTGCGGCCAAGTTCATCATTCTGGCGTTTAAATTTGTCCAGCTCTTCGATGACGGTCATGGGCAGGATGACCCAGTTGTCAGTAAAAGAGGTAAGAGAGTCAGCGTTGTGCAGCAGTACGTTGGTATCAAGGATAAAGTATTTTGGGTCACTCATGGGATGGTTCCTTTCAGCAGTCGAGCCAGGTAGTATTTTGATTGAGTACTTCACAGCCTTCTTCCCGGACAACCACCATATTCTCCAGGCGTATACCACCCCAGTCAGGGAGGTAGATGCCCGGCTCAACGGTGACGATCATGCCGGCTTTTAGATGTTTACGGTTTCTGGATGATAACCCCGGGCCTTCATGCACCGCAAGACCCACCCCGTGGCCCAGGGCGTGGCCGAAGTTTTTTCCGTAGCCGGCATCAGCAATGATGCTTCTGGCAATTTTATCAATGGCCGCCGCACTGATGCCATCCCGAATTGCCTCGGTGGCAGCCAGCTGTGCTTTACGAACCAGTCGGTGGATTTTCAGGAACTTTTTGCTGGCTTTTCGGGGAACAAAGGTTCTGGTCATATCAGAACAGTAACCATCCAGAATCAGTCCCATATCAATCATCAGGGTCTTGTTCTTTTTGATCTTCACATCACCAGGGACGGCGTGGGGGAGGGCAGATCGTTTTCCTGTCGCGACAATGGTTTCAAAGCTTGGCGATTCCGCGCCCTTTCTGCGCATGGTTGACTCCAGAGCCAGGGCAATATCTATCTCTGTCTGGCCCGGTTCAATGTTCCGGTACACTTCTGCAAATACCGCTTCATTGAGCAGTACCGAGTGCCGCAGTTTGTCGATTTCCTCTTCACTCTTGATAAGCCGCATCTCTTCAATCAGACTGCTGAAGGGCTGAAGTTTGATGTCCATTGCGGCCAGTACATCTTTGGTTTTTTCAAATACAGAGTGGAGCATATAATGGCTTTCAAATCCCAGGGTCTTGACACCAAGCTCAGGCAGCAAGGTCTTCAGCAGGGGAAGCAACCCTTTTGTATAGAGGATGACTGCCATTCCTTCCACTTCCCGCTCAGCCTGAATTTGAAAGCGAAAGTCAGTGAGCAGGACAGGTGCTTTGCGGGCAGGAATAAGGAGAACACCGGAGCTTTCACCGATGTCATGATCGGCAGGCGTGTAGCCACTTAAATAACGGCGGTTATGGGGCTGACTGACAAGCAGTGCGTCAATTTTCCTCCTGCGTAAGCTGGCCTGGATTTTTTCTATGCGCTGGCCGCAGTTCATCAGGATAACCGCTGGAGAAGGATATCTTTTCGCTGGCTCAGCGCCTGGTTGTATTGCTCGTTAAGATCTCCAAGGGCTTTTTCCAACTCCTGCCGATACTGTGGATGCATGGTGGGATCGATGGCGTTTACATCCGGCATTTCTCCAGTCTGCTGCTGGAGTTGTTGCGCTAGTCCGGTACGGATATTCTCTGCCAGCTGCTGTATGACCTGGTCCTTGTGGCCCGTATACTGCTCCAGAATCTGGCTGAGTTCTGTGCAGACGGACGTGATTTCTGCATCCTGAGCACTAAGCTCCTGGATGCCGGCTATGGCAGCATTACTGCTTTGCATAAGTTCTTCATCCCGTGGCAGAAGAATATTGCGCAGCAGTCCTGTGGCCATGCCTTTGCGCACTGCCATCTGGGTGGCAGGATCTTCGTTTTGCAGGAGTGCATTGATGTCGGCATGCTTTCCGGCAAGGAACTCGGCAATCAGCCGCATCCCCCGTTCTTCAAATTGTTGTTCAACGGGTACATCAGCGGCACGCTCAGCCATGCGGTTTGCCCGTTCCATTACCATATCCAGTGTACTTCGTATCTCAGCCATAATGTTCTGTGGGTCGTCAGTGTTGTCCTGTGTGTACAGTGATATCCTCACCATACTTGAGTGATTTGTTGTCGCGAGACTCAATGTAGCACATTTAGCAGGAGGCTACTATCTGTTCGTTCTGTTCTAGTCTTTTATGTTTTACGAATTTGAGACATCTAAAGATGTGGTTGCTCATATGTGATCTTGTTTTATTACGTATAATCAGGAAAAAGGTAAACATGTAGTTTTTCTTTGTCGGTTAAGATTGCCAAGGGTACTGTTTTTTCCAACTTGATTTACTCTGATGCAGGCGGTAGTTTGGTGATAATAGGGAGTAGTTTATTCGATATAACAAGGAGGAATGATGAAAAAACCCATAACGATAGTATCAATAATTATCAGTAGTGTCCGGTTTGAAAATTGCAGAGCATTAAACACGGATTTTAAGGTTATTTCCTTCCGCTTTTAACTGTAAATTTCTTGATTTTTAAACATTTTTGCATCCAATTTTTATCATGCGACGTTGTCGCAAAGACTGATAAAAATCAAATACAAAAATATCAAGAAAATCTACGAAATTTCCAGGATGACGCTCCAGAAAACAACCTGAAAATCCTATTGCAAAATCTTAACCGGACATTACTGAATAATTATAGTTCTGCTAATGAGTGTTTATGCAATAGCAGCCGATAAAGTAGTTGTCATTCCGTTGAATACAACACCTAAGGATACAAGCAAGTTGTATGGTCAGGGACGAATTGGGGTATCATTGTTAACCCATGACACTCAATCAGGATATTGCACAGCAAATGGTATCAATTTTGCATTCTCATACAAAATTGCTACATGGAATAGTGCACCTTCAGTGTGCCCTTCCGATACGTGGGTGTGCTCACAGGCTGAAGTCATTACAGGATGTTCTGTACCCGCTGGAACATATGTTGATATTTTGTGTGATGGTACGAATTTAAACTCAGGTTTAATTATTTTAGGCTGGAATGCTGAAACCGATTCCACCAATGGAACAGATGGCAATGCACTATATAGTACTGGTACTCCCCATAACGTTAATGTCTGCCATAATTTGCGTGTATGGTGTTGCTGGAATTAAATAAAATTTGTAAGACAGAATGCTCCAATAGCCAAGTAGAAAGAGATGCAGGACATATCATCAGGAATAAGATCAACTCACATTATGCAGTCAATGTTTAAGATTGGCAAATGATATTTATTGTGGCAATAATTCTTAAAACGTGGTAAGGGGTGGAGATTTCAGGAGAAAGGTTTGGATATAATAAAGTTAAAACTTTTTCCGAAAATGTAGCGCTCCATCCAACAGTTCTCAATTGCCCGAGCAGGTATACTCTATTTCAAGGATAAGTATGAATACCTTAACAGTAAAAACTTTTGTTGTTCTAGTGTGTCATGTGCTTTTTTCGTTATCGGTTGCCAATGCGGCTATATACTATGTGTCTCCATCCGGTAATGATGCAAATGATGGTAGTTCAACCACTCCCTGGCTTACAATTCAAGGAGCCATCAACAATGCCGCCGCAGTCAATGGCGACACAATACTTGTTAAAGATGGAACCTATAACGAAAATATAAATGTAACTAAACAACTAAATATCAAATCGGAAAATGGAAATCTTTCAACAATAGTTATTGCGCCAAACAGTAATGACAGTGTTTTTGAAGTAACAGTAGATAATGTGACTATTGAAGGATTTACTGCGTATGGTGCAACTTCTTCCTGGAATAATTGTGGAGTTGAATTGGTAAATGCAGATAATTGCACAATCAATAATAACCGCTGTGGCTACGATGCGTCTCACCAGAACTGGAAGGGTATTCAGCTAAAGGACGATTCAGACAATAACACTATCTCAAACAATATCTGCAATTACAATCTAGAAACTGGGATCCAGTTATATAATGGCAGTGATAACAATGTGATTGTAAATAATGAATTCAAAAATAACGGTGGTGGTTATCAGGGATATGGACTCCAAATAGACCAAAATGGAACCTCAAATAGTGTGAGGGGAAACAAAATTGAAAATAATGCATATTATGGCATTCTTTTAAAGAATAACGGTCAATTAAACCTTGGTAACAACGATTTCAACGACCCGGGAAATAACACAATAATAAATAATGGGCTATTTGATGTTTACAATGAAACAACTAACACAATTAACGCCTATTACAATAATTGGGGAACTAATGATACAGCAGCTATAGATTCTCATCTTCGGGACAATGAAGAAGGAGGAGGGGAGGTACTCTTTGATCCTTTTTTGCCCATGACATCATCTCCAAATCATTTACAATTTGATGGTGTTGATTCCTATATTACTTTTGGCAATCACTCTTCCCTAGGATTAAGTACATTTACCCTTGAAGCGTTAATAAAGATAACTGGTAGCGGTGCAACAGCAGATACTGGGATTGGTGGTATAGATGCAATACCAATTATATCAAAAGGAAGAGGTGAATCTGGTGGTGAAGGGACTGATACGGATTTAAATTATTTTATGGGAATCATACCCTCTACAATGGTTTTGGCTGCTGATTTTGAGGAGGGAGCGACAGGGACAAGTCCCGGTTTTAATCACCCTGTTACTGGCACAACAACCTTGAATTTAAACCAATGGTACCATGTGGCAGCAACTTATGATGGCAATACTTGGAGTTTATATATTGATGGAGAGCATGAAAGTACTTTATCTGTTGGAGAACCATGTCAAAATCAGAGTATTCAACATGCTGCCATAGGATCAGCTTTACTCTCTACCGGGCTCCCATCCGGCTATTTTGAAGGAGAAATAGATGAGGCACGCATTTGGGGTACTGCCAGAACGCAACAACAGATAAAAGAGAAAATAAATATTGAGATTACCAGCTCTTTACCGGGTCTGGTGGATGCCTGGAACATGAATGAAGGGCTTGGGGGAGTTACCAACGGTGTGGAGGGTACACTGGGGAATATTTTAAATTCAAATTGGGCTTGGTTGAGTGGTAACGGGTCGGTATTGCCAAAATCCACACCACCCGCAGCAGGAGATGGTTCATCGGGCAGTCCTTATGAAATTGCCACACTGGAGAATCTGTATTGGTTGTCACAGCAGGAAGGAAACAGTGATGCTACCGGGGTATATTGGTCTAGAAACTATATTCAAACAGCAGATATTAATGC
>JAOZKN010000095.1:0-3628 GCA_029935315.1 Desulfocapsa sp.
TGCATAAGACAGCATTTCAAATGCTTTCATTTTCACATTATGCACATTTATGCAAACTTTGTAAAGAACAATAATAGGAATTGTTCCTTTTTTAGATTTCGTCGTCTGGTTCAATGATGTCTGTCAGCTTTTTTTTCACCTTCACTCCCATCCGGGGAAAATGTTCGACCCTGGAAATCAGGTTGCCCCGTCCCCGACTCAGGCGCGTCATAGCACTGTCATAACTGTTCTGCAAAGTATCCATCTGCTTTCCCATGCGCACCATATCTTCGGTAAATGAGCAGAATTTGTCATAGAGTGCTGCGGCCCGCCGGGCAATCTCCTCTGCATTACGACTCTGTTTTTCATAACGCCAGATACTTTCCACAGTGCGAAGCGTGGTAAGGAGGGTTGTGGGACTGACGAGGATAACTTTCTGGGCCACGGCTTCTGCAAACAGAGTGTCATCCGCCTGGAAAGCTGCAACAAAAGCAGCCTCCACGGGCATAAACATAAGAACAAAGTCCAGGCTGCGAATTGCCGGTAAAGAAGCATAGTCCTTTTGCCCCAGAGACTTCACATGCTCCCTCAGGGCCTTGACATGGGAACGCAGAAAACCGCTTCTTTTCTCCTCATCATCACAGTTCACATAGCGCTCCCAGGAGACAAGGGAGACTTTTGAGTCGATAATTATATCACGCCCTTCAGGGAGATGGACCAGAACGTCGGGCCGCAACAGACGATTTTCCCCGTCCCTGAATGTTGCCTGGGTTTCATATTCAACCCCTTTGCGCAGGGCAGATTGTTCCAGCACCCTTTCCAGAACAAGCTCTCCCCAGCTCCCCTGAATACGTTTATCCCCTTTCAAGGCACGGCTGAGATGCAATGCCTCTTCACTCATCCGCTGGTTCAGTTGCTTAAGGCCGACGATTTCCTGCTGCAAGGCTGCTCTGTCGCGTGTTTCACTATGATGAATGGCGTCTATTTTTTGCCTGAACGAGGAGAGTTGTTCGTGAAAAGGGGTAAGGAGATTCGCGAGTTTTTCTTCACTGGCCTTGCCAAAGTGGGCACTTTTTTCCTCAAGGATGCTGCCTGCAAGCTCGGAAAACTGTAAACGCAACTCCTCCCGCGCTTCCCGCAAAAGATCAAGTTTCTCTTCTGTCCGCAGCTGCTCCTGCTCAATCCTGACTTGCAGACGTCCAACTTCATTTCGCTGTAGCCCTTCCCGTTCCCGCAACTCTGCAATAAGAACTTCCTGGGATTTGTTTTTTTCCACAAACCGTTCACTGGCAGCTATTCGCTCTGCACAGAGCTGTTGATTCACACTCATAAGTGCCCTGTGATGCTCCTCAACATTTTTCTTCTGCTTTTGGAAATAGAGCCAGAGCAGAAAAGAGGCCAGAATCAGGCCGGCACTAAAACTCCAGAGACTGACAACTGCCAGCTGAGTTGAAAAGGCTTGTCTAAGAAACCAATCCATGAACGGAGAGGTTAGAGAATTCAAAACAAATGCACCCGAAAGGAGACTTCCTGATACCGCAGCACCACACCATTCTCTTCGATTTTTTCAAGGATCAGACCGGGACTGATCGTATTCCCTTCCCGAACGACACGCATATTAATCATGATCAGACGCTGCCTCCCTTCTGCGGCATAAACATGCCCGGCAAAGCTGAGATCCGGAATGGCAGCCTGCAGATCGGCAGATAACTCCTCCAGCAAGGGCAGGACAATAACTTCAACGGGCTTCTCCGCTTTTTCCGGTTCAGGTGGTGCCACTATCCGTGACACGGCCTCTTCCACTTCTCTATTGATCTGCTCTTTGAGTGCAGGTGTAATAACTTCAGGTGCTAAGAGCTCAGGTGTTGTGACATCGTTTTTTTCAGGAACAGGCAGGGAAGCAACTGCTGGAAGGTCGGTTTTCTCTACAATCACTGCCGCAGTGGGCTCTGCAATTTCTTTTTGCTGTACACCTTCCTCCTGCTGGCCTTCCGAAAACAGGAGCCAGCCAGGAAGCGCAACACAGGCCAGCAAACCAAGCAGAACGACAGGACTTTTCCAGAGAGGAGATTTACGTTCCTCCCGCCGGGAAGTGGAAAAAGAATGATCTGAACTTAAATCCGGAATCGCTTCCCGCTTTCGATCCCTGTCTGATTTTTTCAGTGCTTCCAGAATATAAGACATTTGATGTCTCCGGCGTTACTCGCTGAGTTCAAAGACTTCAAGGGGCTCAATATGTATAGTTGCCCCAGGCTGTTCAGGCTCTTCCCTTAGGGATTCTTCTTCAACGACCACCTCTTCCAGGACATCTGCTTCACCACCGGCAGCGACCTCTTCCACCAGTGAAATCCCCCCACCCTCTTCAGGCTCTTCCTTTTCGGGCTCCTCTTCAAGAACAACTTCTTCCGGAAGTGTTGCCTCCACAACAGTCCCCCCCTCTCCCTCCTGCAAAAGAACACCAGCCTCTTCACGCACTTCCTTTTCAAGTTCCTCCTCAGGAGGCACTTCTTCGGGAATACCTATCTCCGCAACGAAACCTGCCTCTTCCCCACGTGTATCCGGGGCAGACACTATTGGCACAAAGCTCTCCACAGGGTTACTGAATCCACCTGTCCGCCCGCTGAAATAATACGAGAATCCGGCAGCCACAATGACAAAGAGAACAAGCCCGCCAACCACCTTCATCCACAACTGTTTGCGCAGGGATCCTGTCTTGGCCATGGCCACACTGCCCAGCACCTCAGCTGCTGCCTTCTCTACAATCGCCGGGCTTACCAGGTATTTTTCTTCCACATAGGTTCCAAGAAGAGAACGATCACACAGCACGTTGATAAGACGGGGGATACCATGGGTCAGGGCAAATATTTTTGCAAGGGCTGCCTGTGAGAAAACCTTTTCACTTTCACCCGCCACAGCAAGACGATGCTCGATATACGCATAACTATCTTTTTTACCCAGTGGCAGCAGGTGATACCTGGAAGTTATGCGCTGACTGATCTGCGCGACCCCCGGTTGATCTAAAATCTGTCGCAGCTCCGTTTGCCCCAGCAGTATAATTTTAAGAAGTTTTTTCTGGTCAGTCTCAAGATTTGTCAGCAGGCGGAGTTGCTCCAGCAGGTCAAGACTCAGGTTCTGGGCTTCGTCAATAAGAAGCGCAACATTCTTTCCCTGTCCATGGGCTTCGAGAAGATATACATTCAGCCTGTCTATATAGGCTTTGGGGCTCTTCTCTCCCCTGGCAACTGGAATTTTCAATTCATCACAAATGGTTTCCAGTAGTTCAAGCACGCTGAGTCGTGGGTTTACAACCAGAGCGACCTCTGTACTTTCGGGGAGCTGGGCAAGCAGACAACGACAAACGGTGGTCTTCCCCGTGCCCACATCACCAGTTAACAGAATAAAACAGCCATCGCTGCTGATACCGTAGAGTAAATGGGCCAGTGCTTCCCGATGCAGTTCGCTCATGTAGAGATAGCGGGGATCCGGAGCAATGGAAAATGGTTTTTCTTTTAATCCGAAATAATTTGTGTACATCGCGGCTCTGGTAAAAGAGTGAAGAATTGATTATAGGTTTTATATTGATATTATTTACAGTACATTAGTATAATAGTTACAAACGATGAACAAGGTTTTTCTTGATGGCGTCGTA
>JAOZKN010000095.1:3728-11450 GCA_029935315.1 Desulfocapsa sp.
AAAACTCTTCATCTTCTTCGTCACTGTAAATTGACTGTCACTGCGACGTACTTAAGTACGCCTCATTCCATTAAATTTACGTTCCTTGAATATGAAGTTTTTTACTTAACCATCTGAAATTTTACTTTTTACGAGTTCGTTTTTCTTTCCCATCACGTGATTCTGAGGCATGCAACGACCCCCACATACACATGGTTTCACCCTTCTCGAACTGCTTATTGCCATTTCCATCTTCGGTATGGTCATCGGGGTAGCCTACTCCTCCTACAACGCATCCTTCTCCATTATCAGTACTGCCGGAGAAAGTACAAAAATCTACGCCAAGGCCCAGAGAGCAATGGAACGGATCATGGGAGATCTGGAATCGCTGCATATTGGCAAGGACCTGCTCTTCCAGGGCAGCAGTCAGAATATCTCCGGGAACAGAGCCGACACCCTGCGCTTCACATCCACGAGCTTTGTCCGGCTGCATCCGGATGAAAACCCCCATGGCCTCCTCCTCATCAGTTACACAGTGGAAGAGGCACCGGATGATACGCAGTCTCTGCTTCTCTATCGCTCCCAGACCACAGCGGAAGCTGACGACGAAGCAATAGAGGACTCTCGCCTGCTCCTCTGTGACAATCTGCAGGAAGTAGGCTTTAGCTATCTGGATAAAGACGGAGAAGAAAGAGAAGCCTGGGAGGATGAAGAGGGCGACGATGGTACGATGGTTCTCCCTTCCCTTATCACTATCCACTTGCGTTTTAACGATTCCTCAAACGATGAACCCGGAACTCTTTTTACCAGCGCCCTGACTCTGCCCATGGCGGGAATGTAATGCCACGAATTTTACGCAAGCAAGAAAAGGGCATGGCCCTGCTCCTTGTTCTCAGCCTGGTGAGTCTCCTGACCATCATCACCCTGCAGTTCGGCCTGGAAATGCGGCAGCAGTACGTGGTGTCAGCCGGCCTTGGAAATCAGATCAGACTTTCGGAAATGGGAATATCCGGCATCGCCATAAGCAAGGGGCTTCTCCTCCAGGACCTTGCCGACAACCAGTTTGATTCGCTTTACGACTCCTGGGCACTCCTTGGAGAAAAAAAGTTCCCCCCGCTTTTTGAGTACGGAGAGCTTAACGTTTCCATTGTTGATGAAAATGGAAAATTCCCCCTCAATGCCATGGTTCTTATAAAAAAGAAACGGGGAAAGAAACCTGCAAATAAGAAAGAGTTTAAAAAACTGCAACAGCAGGAACATGACGTGCGAAATGTCCTCTGGCGTCTTATGCGTGCCGAACCGTTTCTGGTCGAAGATGGTGATGCCAGAGAAATTATCGATTCCATCATAGACTGGATTGACTCCGGTGACGGGGACGGAGAAGAAGAATACGGGGCAGAAGACAGTCATTACATGCGCCTGAACCCGCCGTACTCCTGTAAAAACGGGCCCATAGATTCTGTGGAAGAACTTCTGCTGATCCAGGGGATAACAGCAGAATTACTCTATGGTACGAAAGACAAACCCGGGCTGGCACCACTGCTGACGCCATGGGGGGACGAGGGAAAAATTAATTTGAATACCGCCGCCCAGCCGCTCCTCCAGGCAATGGCAATTGGCATTGACAAGAAAACATCAGAAAGCATGATAGAATACAGGGAGGACGAGACACACAAAGAACAGCTCGCAAGCCCATCATGGTACAAGGCGGCACCCTCCTTCCCCGGAGATATCACCATAAGTAAAGAACTTACCACTGTACAGGCCCAGTTTTTCACCATCCATGCAGAGGCTGCAATTGGCAGCCTGAAAAAAACAGTCACTGCCACCATTGAACGAGGTGATAAAGATATTACAGTTGTAGGATGGCATACTGAATAAAATTTGCGAAGAATCCAATAAAAGGGTAAACTTCCAATAGGGTTCTGTTATTTCTACAGGAACCTGTTTTATAATTGTAACTTGCAGAGAAGATATCTTCTCACCCATATAACAAGTTCGTGAAAACCAGCATTCGCAGAAGCGATGCAGAGAAGGAGTTTTTACGACGCCATATAGGAAATTCTGATGCGCAATCGACACACATTTCCCATCATCACTTTTCTGTCAGCAGTTCTTTTCTGTTTCTCGGCAGCGAGCAGTGGAGCCGGTACCCTCGACCCAAGCTTTGGAGAAAACGGTATAACAAGGACTTCACTAAACTATTACGGCGACTCGGCAAGGGCCGTAACCATAGACGGGAATAACCGCATCCTGGTGGCCGGCATATCGGACAATGGGTCAGACCTTGACTTTTCCCTTGCTCGATACAATCAGAACGGCACCCTCGACAAGTCCTTCAATTCCGATGGTATAGTAAGTACTCAAATTGGCAGCAGCGATGACCAGGCAACTGCCATAGCCCTTCAGGAAGATGGAAAAATCGTTGTGGCCGGTTACACCTCCAACGGCGAAGATACAGATTTCGCCCTGGCCCGCTATAATCAGGACGGCTCACTGGATATGGATTTCGGCCTCGGTGGCATCGTGGTTCTGCCTATTGGTATGGGAAATGACCGCGCCAATGCTCTTGCTATCCAGGAAGATGGCAAAATCGTCGTCGCCGGTTCTGCCGGTGGAACCTCCGGAGAAGTGGCTGTACTTGCCCGTATCAAGACAACTGGATCCATCGACATGTCCTTTGGCCATGATGGCCTTGTTTTTGCAAAAAGTGACGAGCCGACAGCCGCCAGAGATTTATTTATCCAGAAAGATGATTCGATTCTTGTAACCGGCAGCTCCAGGAACCAGGAAGGAACAACACTCTTCCTTATGCGTTTTCTTGGCAATGGCGCTTCCGACCAGAGCTTTGGCACTGACGGCAGCAGCAACACAGCAAATGTGTATCTCACAGAGACAGAGGGGACGGCACTCCTTGTCCAGGAAAATGGAAGTATTCTGGTTGCCGGTTCTGCCGGTACCGGTGACAAGCGCGACATCGCACTTTTTCGCTTTAACGCACAGGGAAACTATGACCCTTCATTTGGCACCAGAGGTATGGTCACCCGCGATATACACGGAGAAGCTGATGGTGCATATGATATCGTAGCCGTCGAAGACTCTGTTATGGTGGCAGGATACACGACTGCAAACGGGCAGAGGGATTTTGTCCTGCTCGAATATTCCTACCCGACAGCGTCTTCTACCGATGGCGATGAAACAGCAGGCGGTTTACTGATCAGAGAAGCGGTGGTGGAAAAGACCTATGCGGATTCTCCAACACTGCAGAAAATTGCGGCAGAGAACACTCCTGCCATATCTGTCACCACAACCTCCATCGGCCCCTCCGACGACACGGGTTATGGCATAGCAGTACAAAAAGACAACAAAGTCATTGTGGTTGGAAGCAGTAAAGAGGGAGAGGTCAGCAGCTACACGGTGGCCCGTTATAAAAGTGCAGCAGGCGATGGTGAATCAATTGCCCAGGCAGAAAACGACGGATCCATCAGCCCCTATATTATAACAACTCCTCTCAGTGAGATTACGAGAAACAGTGTCTTTACAGGAGGAAATATCCTCAGTGAATCAAACTTTAACGTTACTACCAGGGGGGTAGTTTTCAGTATTGTGCCCTATCCTGTACTGAAAGACTTTACTGATAATGTGGTGGCTCCTGATCCCGATCCGGAGCCCTCAACAACACCAGCCAGTGTGTCCGGTGGTGATGAAACACCCGAAGTGCCATCAATTTCGGACACCGAGGCAAATACAAGCGGTGCCTCAACGGACGGATCAGGCATTGGCCAGTTTGGCACCATCCTCACCGATCTTGCCATCGGAACCCGTTATTATATCCGGGCGTACGCAACGACCACCTCACGCGGTGGTACTGCTACGACCTACTACGGCAACCAGCTGAGCTTTGAAACAAAAGATGCCTGTTTTATTGCAACTGCTGCCTATGGGTCAATGGCCCACCCTCACGTGACGCAGCTGCGTAGCTTCAGGGATCGTTACCTTATGCAGAATGTTGCGGGAAGAAAGTTTGTGGGAGTGTATTACAAATACTCCCCGGCCATTGCAGACACCATAGACAAACACCCATTCCTGCGACCAGTGGTGCGTACATTTCTGCTGCCAGTTCTTGGAGTCTGCTCAATCCTGCTCTAATGGATGTTCGGACTCCCCTAAAAAAGAGGACTGTAACGATTTCTTTTTTGGTCGGCTGAACGTCTTTTATCTGCTTCGTTGCAAACAAAAACACCGTGTTTCCAGCATACATGTGTACGCTGAAAATACGGTGCTTTTTCCCTTTCAGGTATCAAACAGCTCTACAAATTTCTGCTAAATCTACCTTTACGCCCCGGCTTTTTCCTCGTTGCCAGTAATGTCATGGCAGCCACAGAAGCGTATGATTCTGCGGCCATAATCTCCTGACGCATACATAAGTCTGCCCAGCCCCACGGGACGTTGTCAATGGCAGCACCAATGCTCATCGTATTCCCAACCTCAGCTTCCCACCTGTGCTGCAGCTGTAATTTAAAATTATAGCCTCTGCCAAAAACAACCGCATCAAATCTGCCATCACTTGTCTGCACACCACGGGGAATCCCTGAGATGCACAGGCCAAAACAGGACATATTTTCCAGGATTCCACAACACAAACCAGCACGATCTACGATGTAAACCTTCATGCCACTCATTTTGATTCGCACCTGCTGCCGCTGCCCCATGCCCCCTCCATAAAATTGCTCGACTGAAAAGCCCCATTCAATACCTGTAAAACGGTATCATAAAGGAAGGTAAAAAGACCAGCTAAACTTGTAACAAAAAAATGGAGTAAAAAAAATCCGGGGAAGACTAAACTTCCAGGCTGTAAAAAGAATGACATTCTCAGGCCTGGGAAACCCGAAAGACCTCTTCAATGGTGGTGATTCCCTGTAAAACTTTATCTGCACCATCGCGGCGCAGGGTTATCATTCCGTATTTAATCCCCTGCTTTCTGATTTCATTCGCATCGGCAGTGTTCAGGACAAGATGTCTCATCTCCTCATTCATAAGAAGAAGTTCATAGATTCCACAACGCCCCTTAAATCCGGTGTAATGACACTGGGAGCATCCTTTTCCCTTGTACACCGTTCGCCCTTCAAGCTCTTCATCGGTAAAACCAAGCTTTCGCATCGCTGCAGGCTCGGGCAGATATTCTTCCTTGCAGGAAGGACAGATAATACGAACCAGACGCTGGGCAAGAATGGCATTCACAGAAGACGCAATAAGAAATGGTTCAATCCCCATATCAATAAGACGGGTAACGGCACTTGCCGAATCGTTTGTATGCAGGGTAGAAAAAACCAGATGGCCTGTCAGAGCAGACTGGATGGCAATCTCTGCAGTCTCGGAATCACGAATTTCACCCACCAGAATAACATCGGGATCCTGACGAACAATGGACCTGAGACCTGACGCAAAAGTAAGGTCAATTTTCGGGTTCACCTGTACCTGCCCAATACCGTTTATTCGATACTCAATGGGATCTTCCACCGTAATAATATTGATATCCGTATTATTAATGGAGGTCAGGGCCGCATACAGGGTTGTTGTTTTTCCACTTCCCGTGGGACCCGTTACAAGGACAATACCATTGGCAGCTTTTATCTCCTCGGAAAAAGGAAGAAACCTGTCATCTGGCATCCCGAGATCAGTTAAGGAGAGGAGGACGGATGATTTATCCAGCAGACGCAACACTACCCGTTCCCCGAATGCGGTTGGTAATGTTGAAACACGAATATCCACTTCCTTGTTACCGACTTTCAACTCAATTCGTCCATCCTGAGGAAGACGTTTTTCTGCGATATTGAGATCAGCCATAACCTTAATTCTTGAAGTCAGGGCAGACTGTACATGTTTAGGCGGACTGAGCATGTCATAGAGAATACCATCCAGTCGCTGCCTGATTTTAAGAGAGTCCTGGTAGGGTTCAATATGGATATCAGATGCCTTATCGCGCACAGCCTGAGAAAACATAAGATTCACCAGACGAATAACCGGCGAATCACTGGTATCATCGAGAAGATCACCGGTTTCCTTAATCTCTGAGAATAAGGCCTCCGGATCTTCCTCGTCTATATCCTGCATAACCTCTTCGGCGGTATTCTGCGTCAGGTCATAGGCGGAGTTGATGGCTGAGATAATGACGGCTTTGGGACAGAGCACCTGACGTGCCCCGTTGATATCCAGGATTTGACACAGTTCATCCACTGCCTGAAAAGCAAAGGGGTCATTACTGGCGACAAAGACTTCATCGTCAGTAACAATGGGAACCAGAATATTTTTCTTGAGAAATGCTATGGGCACTGAAGCGGTAAAATCGGTCTGCAGATCCGAAGGAAGAGTAAAAAGAAATTCCATCTCCAGCTCACGCCCAAGTTTTTGCAGGAGACTCAGCTCTTCTTCCGTATTTGAGCGGGCAAGGCTTTGTATCAGGGAAAAGCCTTTTTCGCTCTGCACATCAAAGGCCTGCCGCACCTCTTCTTCGGGGATACCCAGTTTACCGGTAAAAAATTCCAGGGACTGTTTCATATCAGCACAACCTTATTCATTCGTTGTTTCGTAAGGCCAGGTATCCTGATCCCCACCGAGAAGACGTTTGATGTTTTCGCGACAGAGCGAGCGTATATTTCTTCCATTGGGGCCTGCTGTCTCAATACCGGATTCTTCATCGATACCAGTGGAAATCACCTGCTGATAGTACTGAATTGCCTGCTCAACATCCCCTTCCTGTTCGCATATCACTCCAAGATTCATCAGAGCATAGGGAGATGTGGGATCAATATCAAGGGCTTCATTAAAATAATTTTTTGCGGAGCTATAATTTTTATCCTGCAGCTTTTGAAAGCCGATATCGGAAAGGGTCATGGCATGGTCAAGACTGACCTGACGATGCAACTCTTCCTTCACAGATGGCATCACCTTGCCAAGCTGCTCCTCTTTGGTCATTGTCACCGTAGCAATATCGGCTGGATTTTTAATGATGTGGGGAGTGATAAAAATAAACATATTGGTCTTTCTATGGTTGGTACTGTGTGTTTTAAACAACCAGCCCAGTATGGGAATATCCCCCAGCAGAGGAACCTGGGTTCCACCTTCATTGGCATCATGACCGATAATACCACCAATAACAATGGTATCACCATCCTGTACCAGCACTGTGGTCTCAGCAGTTCGGGTAAAGGTCGTGGGCCGAACACCGCCAGCTCCCAGATCTTTAATTTTATTGACTTCTGTTTGGATTTCAAGGCGCAGGGTATTGGCCTGATTTATCTGGGGAGTTATTGTCAGTTTTGTGGCGACATCTTTATATTCATAATTCTCGTAACCTCTTTCAGCATTATCTGCAGCATTGGACTGACTGAGGTAGGGAATATTCTCACCCACACTGATGGCCGCTGTTTTATTATCGGTTGTCAGGATTTGTGGTGTGGCAATAACATTGATACTGGACTCATTCTCATAGGCCTTCAATACGGCAGCAATATTGGGGAAGGTAATTCCACCAATCTGGATCCCCTGCTGCAATAGCCCGAGGGTAAACCCCTGACCGACGGTATCCCCCTTGCCGACAGCTCCCCCGAAGCTAAAGCCATCTCCACCACCGAACCCGGTCAACATTGCCCCAGTGCCGTCATTAAAGCCACCAGCGCCTATCCACTTCACACCGACATCGAAATTCGTTTCGGTGTCCACCTCCATAATCAGGGCCTCGAG
>JAOZKN010000173.1 GCA_029935315.1 Desulfocapsa sp.
CCAGCCGTTTACCACCAGCCAATAATCCGGCACCCGCAAGCTCCATTATCTTCACAGCATCGTCAAAACGGCTAAAGCGTCCTGCGGACAGTGGGCTCCCTTGGTCACCTTCGTGGATAAAGTTTTTCTCCAACCACTCTCGCAGCCTCTCCAGTCTGGCCTCATCCATGGATTGAACCGGTTTATCGCCAACGGCCTTGGCGGCAAGGTACTGTTTGGGGAACGAAGCCTTTTTTGCCAGTCGTTTTCTGGGCTCGGGTGGATCGGCTTTTTCATATTGATCCCAGTAGTTGAGATCAAAAGAGGCCAGGGGCTGAGCAAAGAGTTCAGTAAAAAAAAGCGTTGTTGGCTGATCACTTTTCAATCGGGTCATTTCCTGAATCCGTGCCCCGATATCCTGCAGTTTGTTATTTTTCCGTTCTAACTCCCGCAGGTGACTGCGCAGCTTCTGCCAGACATGCAGGGAGGAACTGTTGATCCGATGCAGGAGCTGCTCAAGACCACCCCGGGAGGAGAAAAAGGACTGGAGACGATCAGGGATCGCCATCAGGTTGGCATCACGCCTGGTCTGGAGAAGGTTTGGAGTGCGCAAACGCTCTTCTTCCATAACTTCGGAACAACGGCTCAACTTGAGCAGATTTTTTTCCTGTCGCAAACGTACCAGCAGCGGTACGATTTCCCGGCTCAGTCCATGGGCCTGTTTCAGAAAGGTCTCAACATAGCTGTCCACCTCTTTCACCAGTTGCCGAACCTCATCAATTGCATAGCGCTTGACCAAAAACAGCAACAGCCGGCCGTTAAAGTCGGCAAGGTTGGTGGTGATCTCCTGGCACAGGTCATTGGCCTTAAAGACCTGAAAAAGGACACGGCGGGAAAGTTCGGTCTCGTCTTCCGCATCTGCAGCGGCAGGGCGAAAAGTGTGCAGCAACCGTAACAACTCTCCAAGCGTTCCGCGCATCTCGCCCAGCAGATCTCTGGTATCATTTGAGCTGCTCTGGAAATCATCCAAAAAACGCTGTTCGAGCCACTCAAGAAAATGGATGGCTTCGTCACCGAGACGGTAGCGGAACTTTCGTTTTCTGTTATCCCGATAGCCGCGCAGTCGCTGCTTTTCAATGCGGAAGCTGAGGAGTTTCCAGTCGGACAGCTGGTTCATATCCGAACGAAAACTGTGCTGATCGTACCCTGTCTCAGTAACCGACAGGACATCTTCAACAGATCGGTAGATATCATCGTAAAGAGGTTCGAGCTCGTATTCCCGCTTGAAGAGGAGCATTCGGTACAAAACAGTGAGATACGAAATGCTTCGCTCTGCCTTCAGCAACGAACCAATACTCCTGTTGCGGTTGGCGAGCAGCTCTTCGACTCCGCCCGCTTGGAAGAAGGAAAGGGCGGAAGATGTGAACAGAGTGATTATTTCCTGTTGCTGATTCTGTTCCATACGTATTTTTTGCCGTTTTGCTTCTAATTAAGCATTTGATATTAAATAAAAAATACGCGCCTCGCATCTGGAGCTTTTTACTTAGCCATCCTAAATTTAAGGTTTTTACGAGCTTATCAATATTTAAATAATACCTGTTTTCCCCCCTCTTCGCATGGCAAATATCGCAAGAAAGGAAGTTGTGATCTTTCATGAATTTTATTCGCCCAAAAGGAGTAGAAATCCATAACAAAAAAAATCCCTGCGAATAGCTACCATATTGCTATTACTCTGACAGCATATCAACAGAAAACAACCTAGACTTTGTGCCAAAAATATACTATTTTTACCATGACTACAAACCTTTTTCAAAACAAGAGGAGCACATGCATGACCTTCAAAAGGGCAGCAGAACAACAACTAACAGAGTGGAAAGCAAGGCCAGTCTCCAAGCCCCTTATCATTCGAGGGGCAAGACAAGTTGGAAAAACAACTCTGGTCAGACAGTTTGCAAAATCTTACAAAAACTCCATTCTACTCAATCTCGAAAAAGCAGCCGACTTATCCTGGTTTCAAAGATTCCAAGATGTGAAGCACCTTGCCGAGGCCCTGTTTTTATCAAACAACATCCCATTCCAGGAAAGACATAATACCCTGTTATTTATTGATGAAATCCAGGAATCGGCATCGGCTGTCCAGCTCCTTCGCTATTTCCACGAGGAACTGCCGGAACTGAACGTCATTGCAGCAGGCTCACTGCTGGAATTCGTGATGAAAGACGTTAAAAGTTTTCCGGTGGGCCGGGTAGAATTTCTTTATCTTTATCCATTAAATTTCATAGAGTACCTGGGGGCCATCAGGCATCATTCTGCACTGGAGCAGCTGAACAAGGTCCCGATAAACGAAATTGCACATCCAGTGCTTCTTGATCTCTTTAACCGATACGCAATTATCGGGGGCATGCCGGAAGTTATCCAGACCTATCTTGAAAACGAGAACATTGCCGATTTACCACGGATCTATGAAAGTCTCTGGGGCACGTACCAAAATGATGTGGAAAAATATAGTACCGGCAAAACAGAGCGAAAGGTAATCAAACACATCATCGCAACCGCCCATCTCTACCTTGATCAACGCATAAAATTTCAAAATTTTGGAAATTCAAACTATCGCTCAAGAGAAGTTGGAGAAGCCATGAGGACCCTTGATGACGCCAGGATAATACGGCTTATTTATCCAACAACCGAGATAACCCCCCCGGCAAAACCCAATATGAGAAAATCTCCCCGTCTGCAGTTTCTGGACACGGGGCTCGTTAATTATGGGCTTGGCATCCAGGCAGACATGCTTGCTCTGGAAGATTTGAGTAAGCTGCATAAAGGTTCGATCATTCCCCACCTGGTAACGCAGGAACTGCTTTCTCTCAACACACTAAACGATAAGAAACCCGTCTTCTGGGTTCGTGAAAAAAAACAGGCATCCTCGGAGGTAGACCTTGTGGTTACTTACAGGGACAAGCTGATTCCCATTGAAGTAAAATCCGGAAAAACAGGGACATTACGATCTTTACATCAATTTATAGAACGGACTGATCATCCGTATGCCATTCGACTGTACGCCGGAGAGTTCCGCATTGAAAAGACAAAAACTCCGGGTGGAACACCATATTTGCTTATGAATTTACCATACTACCTAGGGACAAAGCTCCCTGAGTATATCGAGTTTTTCATTGCAAACAGTACCCGTCCAGAGCCTGGTTAAGACGCTGACTGCTGTGTATTCCTTTCTCACCGATCCCCTCGACCATTAGCGAAAGCAGAAATGCAACTTTACTTTTGGGCTCTGTCGTCAGTTGTGCCGGGAACGTGATAAGCTCCGGTGATTCAAAAGGGAGGTGGATAAAATGGTACATCTGATCTGCGGACAAACCGTGACAATCCTCAGAAGGAGCATAGTTTACCTGGGCCCTATGTGCATTGAGAACATCTTTCAGTTCTTCCATTGAGTCAAATTCACGATTTTGCATAAAAGACTCATTCAGGCTTCTTGCATCCCCATAACGATCCCAGGCCCATCAGGGCCGCTTATCACCAACCCTGTTTCCAGCTCTTATACTCTACAGGTCGCAAGCGATAACGTGCGATATTCCCCTCA
>JAOZKN010000096.1 GCA_029935315.1 Desulfocapsa sp.
AATCGATATCCGCCACATGGGTACAGACCTGATTGAGAAAATGACGATCATGGGAGACGATGATAACTGTATTCTGAAACCGACTGAGGAAATTCTCCAGCCAGACAATGGAATCAATATCAAGGTTGTTTGTGGGCTCATCAAGCAGCAAAACATCCGGATTGCCAAAAAGGGCCTGGGCAAGTAGCACCCGTACTTTTTCACCCCCCTCAAGTTCTTTCATCTTTTTATGAACAAGATCATCGACGATACCAAGGCCTGACAGAAGGACGGCAGCTTCTGATTCCGCTTCATAGCCGTTCAGCTCTTCAAATTCCGCTTCCAGCTCACCACTGCGGATCCCATCTTCTTCTGTAAAGTCCGCTTTGGCATACAGGGCTTCACGCTCAGCCAGTAATTCGTAGATCCTTTCATGACCCATAATTACCGTATCCAGCACCTTCACTTCATCAAAGGCGAAATGATCCTGTTTTAAGACGGCAAGGCGTTCCTTGCTCCCCATGGAAACAGTACCATGATCAGGATCAAAATCACCTGCCAGAATCTTCAGAAATGTTGTCTTACCAGCGCCATTGGCCCCAATCAGGCCGTAGCAGTTACCTGGTCTGAACTTTATATTTACATCCTGAAAGATCACGCGTTTGCCGTACGCAAGTGCGACATCTGTTGCTGTAATCATAATTTTCCTTATCGACCTGAAGTGTTTATGTTATATATTTTAAAAACTTAATTATTATTACCGGGAGTTCAATATGAATGCTAAAATAGAGCAGGAACTAAACACGTTTCTTGAAGAATGGAAAGTCACACCTGGAAAAAACAGTAATAAAGCAACATTTTTACGCTTTAAAGACCATTTAAGTGCAAAAACAGGAGTTACTTTAGATTTTATTGCCCGTCCCGGCGTCACCTACTCTTTACGCGCAGTACATGCTGAGCAGAAGGACAAGGATCTTTTTGTCATGGTTGATGTGATTGAGGACGTTGAGAGATGGCTTTCCGTCTGTTTTTACGGCGATATGATCTCTGATCCTGACCAGAAAGGAGACATGGTGCCGGGCGGCCTTCTGGGTGAAGATGCGATCTGTTTTGATCTTGAAGAGCAGGACGATGCACTGCTTACCTATATTGAGGCTCGTCTGGACGAGGCCTGCAAAAATTGCCAATAAAAAAACAGTATCCACGAAACCCTTACCGCCTGGTTTTTCGTGAGCCTTGCCAGAATTATGCGATCAGCACCACTATACCACAGCCTGAATTTTAAGTTTTATATAGCTCTGACTGCTATGCTTCTCCTCACCATCGGGGGAAGCTTTTATATCTTACGATCCAGTGCAAACCATTTCCAGAAACTTATCTCGGTGGAATTTCAGAATACCACCCAGGGATTGGACAATTTCTTTTCTCTCCTGGCTCAGCATACACTTGCAGTATCAAAAAACATTGCCGTCGACAGAGAACTCTCTCATATTCTTCCGGAATTTAATAAATCAACAATACAAAACCAAATCACAACCCTACAAGACTTTAACGATGTTGATATCGTCGTTTTGTTCGATCCCGAGGGAAAAACTGTTGCCTACAGCAGTAGTCATGCTATCTCCAGAAGTGATATCAGAAAGCTCAACACACTGTATACGGGCGACAATCCAAAGGCATCGCATTTCATCTCTCTTGAGAAACAGCTGATATATGGCCAGACAAGTGTCCTCAACAATGCTTCCTTAGACAATCCGTACCTGATACTGGCAGGCCTGACAGTGGATGCACCACTGCTGCGGTCAATAAAAAACAATAGCCATATCGATATCAGTCTGCTGTTCAACAACAAAATCCGACACAGCACAAACGAAAATTTCCCGGGCGCAACCGTCCCCCGACCTTCACCTGACAAAAAGTCCAGGGATGTTGTCTTCGCTAAAAGCACAATAGGGGAAAATCCTTATTTTAGCCAATTTGTCAATTTTTCATCAGCCGGTAACGGCCCACAAAGTATTTTCCTCCTTACCCATTCCATTAAAGATATCAGCAGGCTCAACAGGAGTATCCTGGTTAAACTCACCGTATTTCTCTGCCTGCAGATCTTGTTCCTCTGTTTATTCGGGCTGTTCTTTGCAAAAAACTTTCACTACCCCATCCGAAAATTCACCGACACAATAGCAAAAGTTGCCCGGGGAAAATTTGACAGCCGTATCAGTTTTACAAACAGCACTGAGCTCGAAGCACTTGCTGAGCATTTCAACAACATGACAGACTTCATCAGAAAAAAAGATCAAAATCTTGAGCTGTTAGTCCAAAAAAGAACTAACAGCCTTGAGCAGAAAAATATTTTCATCGATACCATTTTGAATTCTGCCAGTGATCTTGGGATCGTAGCCACCGATATCAATCGAAAAATAACCTATGCCAATCCAACGGCGGAAAAACTCTTCGCTTACAGGTCAGTGGATATTATCGGCCAATCCATCGAGCATAGGCACCACAGTGCCGGAACATCGCCTGGCTTGGTCACCCGTGGCATTACAGACCTTCCGGAGAATAAGCGCTTCATCTACAGCGTTGAACAGATACGCCATGGCTTGACCATGCAGATCGAATGCACAATCACAGAGATGATCGCCAGGGAAAACATACCCACCGGCTACCTACTACTGGCACGAGACATGACCCGGACAAGGGCTATTGATCAACGTCTCAGAAAAACAATGGCTGAACTGGATGTAATTTTTGAGAACTCTTCGCTGGCCATCGTCTATGAGCATAAAGGAACTATTGCCCGGGTGAACAAAGCCTTTGAAACAATGTTTCATTTTCATCGTCAGGAAGTCCTTGGCCAGCAGTGGCAGGATTTTTTCAGTACTCTGTACCAGGGAAAAACGGACAGCTTCTGGGACAAGCAGACAGAAGCCCATTATGTGCAGAACAAAAACGGTGAGGAGTTCTGGGTAACCATCAACAGTCGATCTTCCGACCCCGACAATCCAACAGCCGGAGTCATATGGATTTTTGAGGATATCAGCAAACAGAAAGAAGCGGAACTCAAGATCAAGCAGCTTTCTCTTGCGGTGGAACAAAGCCCCAACAGTGTTGTTATCACTGACACTTCCGGAACTATCCAATATGTAAACTCCGCCTTTACCCATACCACCGGCTACACGTTTGATGAAGCAATCGGAAAAAATCCGTCCATTCTGAAATCAGGCAAGACTCCTGAAGCCCTGTTTAAAACCATGTGGGAAACCATCACCTCCGGGGATGAATGGTCAGGTCAATTTGTCAACAGGAAGAAAAACGGAGAGCTGTATGAAGAGCATGTCACCATTGCCCCTATCCGTGACGAGCATGGTAAGATAACAAACTTTATCGCCACCAAAGAAAATATTACACAACTGAAGGAAGCCCGGCAACAGGCAGATCTGGCCAATCAGGCCAAAAGTGATTTCCTGGCCAATATGAGCCACGAAATCCGCACACCGATGAATCTCATATTCGGCATGACAGAACTTTTACTGGATACAGAGTTACAGGCTGAGCAGCACAAATTCCTTAATCGTATTCAAAACGCTGCCAGCAACCTTCTCAATCTGATTAACGATATCCTCGATTATTCGAAAATTGAATCAGGAAAGCTGCTGCTTGAGCAACACGTCATCGTGCTGGAACGTTTATTCTCAGATCTTGAGGGAACCCTCACCTTAGCGGCAGAGCAAAAAGGGCTGGGCTTACACTTTATCATTGAAAACGAGACCGACTGTCATCCCGTCGGAGACCAGTTGCGACTGCACCAGGTATTGATGAACCTCACCGGCAACGCCATCAAATTTACAGAACAGGGGAAGGTCGAAGTAAAAGTGATGCTCCGGGAGCTTAATGCGAAACAGTGCACAGCTCAATTTACGGTAAAAGACACCGGCATTGGAATCAAACCCGAGCAACAAAAGTTTATCTTTGACAGTTTTTCCCAGGCCAACAGTTCCATCACCAGAAAATACGGAGGGACAGGCCTTGGTCTGGCCATCAGCTCGAAACTGATTGACCTTATGGGAGGGGAAATCAAGTTGTTGAGTATTCCCGGCTTTGGCTCAATCTTTTCGTTCTCACTTGTCCTGCCAAAAGGAAAACGGGTGGAAGGTGCAGAAGAGATTGAAAAGGGGCCACATGCACCCGCCAGCCCTCTCAATATCCTGCTGGTTGAAGATAATAAGGCCAACCAGGAACTTGCAGAACTGATCCTGCAAAAAGACAATCATCATGTCACAATCAGTGACAATGGCCTGGATGCCTTACATGTTATAAGTAAAAAACATTTCGATGTCATATTGATGGACGTCCAGATGCCGGTTATGGATGGCCTCACAGCCACTTCCATCATCAGAAAATTTGAAACCAGGCTCAGCAATCCCTTACCTGAGCATCCACTCCTTCAGAAGCAGTTAAGTCTTGCTCTCTCTGGCAAGCATACCGTTATTATTGCCATGACAGCCAATGCCATGACTGGTGACAGGGAAAAATGTCTGGCAGCCGGAACCGATGACTATTTAGCCAAGCCCTATAACAAAAAACTGCTCCGTGCTGCCCTTGCCGGAGCCCGGGGCAGCACCAGTCCAGCTGGCAATATATCTTCAGCAAATGCAAACAACAAACACTCTGTCCAGAAGTCTTTATTGGCAAGCAGAGAGAATGCTCTCGCCCACCTGCAAGCCAACTTCAGCATCAATGACAGCAGGGCCCTTGCTGTTCTGGACACCTTTGTTCAGTCTATTACAACATCTGTGACTGATCTCTCTCAGGCACTGAAAGAGGAAAACATGGAGGAAATAGCCATGCTGGCCCACAAGATAAAAGGTAGCCTCCTCAACCTTGGTATGCAGGATCAGGCTCTGGTCACTGATAAAATTGAAAACCATGCCCAGGCAAACAGCGTACAGGAGTGCCAGGCTGCCATCACAGAATTAGAGAATGGACTCAGAGAACTTCTTGGCTCAACACCTGCCTGACACCAGTCCTCTTGCCCCAACCAGAGGCTCTATTTAGATGCTGGACAAAAAAGTCCAGGCTCATTATGGTAAAAACTGTGTAAGTGTATGGCTCGCAGCAAGTCCGACAGTCAAAACAAATGTAAACCTATTATGACAACAGATAAGCAAACGATATTATGCGTCGATGACGACCCCGGCATCCACGAATTGCTCCAGGCCCAGCTTGAAGCTAACGGCTATGCAAGTCGTCAGGCCATCAGTGGTGATCAGGCCATTCGAATTCTCGCAAAAAACCGTATTGACCTGATCATCCTCGATCTCAAAATGCCGGGCATGAATGGTTTCACAACCTTGAGCCACCTGAAGGACATGGCAGAGACAAAACATATACCCGTCATTTTACTTAGTACCTACGATCAGACAGACCTGAAAATAAAAGGTTTTGAGTATGGTGCGGATGACTTTATTGTCAAACCTTTTACCGGCCCCATTCTGCTTGCTAAAATAAAAGTTATTCTGCGTCGAAGTTCAAAACCCGACACCCGGCAGGATGGTATACAAGGAAATGTCAAAGATCTAAGTATCTCTGATCTCCTGCAAATGCTCACATTTACAGACAAAAGCTGCACCGTCCTTTTTCCGGAAATGGGTGGAAAACTACTCGTTGACTCAGGTGACATCCTCTCCATGAGTCAGTCGTCGTACATAGGAAAGGAAGCACTTCTCCGACTCTCACTCCTCAATCAGGGGAGGTTTTCTGTACGAGACAACACAGAGGTAAATGACCCGGATGTCGAAAGAACCCCCATCCGCTCCCTCATTTTTTCCACTGCAGTAGAAATTGATGAAATTGAAGCGAAGATACAGGAAAGCATTCCTGCCTCACTGCTGAAGTTAGATGTAAACAGCAATGAATTTCCGGATATCTCCAGCCTTAAAGATGACTTTCCCCTTTCACCTCAGCAATTAAGCAGCCAGATGCCCGGTGAACTCCTGGACAATGTGGAACAGATTGCAAAAGCTTTAAAAAATAACGCCATCAGCGCTGCTGATTAAGCCCCCCTGCTTGTGCCAGCAAAATAAATAGTCACCCTGACTATTTATTTCCGTAACAAGAAGAGTTATCATATAAGAAGGTTGATAGAGAAATACAATAAAATATTCAGAAAGCGGAGTTGGTCCCTCCCTCCCACAACTTCGCTGCACCACCGGGGTCTCAGTATGATTGAGGCCCCTTTTTTTATTCTCCAGAAAGACAGACCATCCCCCACAAGCGCTGCCTGGCAAAGACACCGCATCTTGTTTATGCATCGAAGACTCTTTTTACTCTAATATTGGAATTCCTTCGCACCTCACATTGCTGCCCGGAGTATTTGTCCTGATTTTCATGTCACCAGTCAAAGCATTCGTTCAGGTGAGGGAGCAAACTTTTGGGACACGACTCATTAACCATGATATCTTGTCGTCTATCCTCCTCATGCAAGGAGTGCTAAACTTCAATATTGAGCTCAAAAGCGAACATCCATAAGCAGGTAGGTGTTATATAAACTGGCCTCACTTGGCTGCGGTTCAGTCAAGTAACATCCGCTGCGGGTATGATTGTAGTCAACATGCATGAGCCCGAGACGGAAAAAGAGATACTTGTTGACAGGCTGGATATAGTAGGCGTCATACACAGAGCCACGGGTCGCCAGCTTGTTGAATAGCTCAGAGGTTCCCATGGTCATACTGACCCAGTATTTAGAACCGTAGTTATACTCAAAACCAAATTTGGGACGGTTGAGAGGTGTAAAGGGTATGGTGTAACGAAAACCGCCATAGAGCGCATAGCCACTATGTGATTCAAGGCCGTCGTCGGAGAGAAGACCAAAGATCCCACCAGATGCTGCACCGTTAGGGTGAGAACGGTCACCGCCATAACTGAGGAAAAGATCGGTGCCGCTGTCAAGAAAATCACGAACCTGAAAGTGAGCCCCCCAAAGATCCATGTCACCAGTACTTTCATTGGGAACATCGAACAGATTATTCGCCGAATCACCAAGGCGAAAAGGCAGATCCTGCGCGCGGACGTAGCTGAATACCATTAAGCTGTCCTTTATGCCAGGCACTTCTGACTCGAAAAAAGCGGCATACATGTCAGAATCACCAGCCTCATTATCATCAAGAAAGGGAAAGGTGGTGCCGACAATACTGTCATCATCACTGTGATAGGCCTTTCCATAGGCAAAACGTAAACCTGTGTTCTTCCAGCCGGTGGGTTTATCCAGGCCGAGGGTAAGGACAATGCCGTCCCCCTCACCGTCAATGATCAGAGCTGGATAGGTGGATTGCCGCAACCGGTTATCCTTGAACTCCAGCGGCGGTCCATCAGTGGATGGGTGGCGACCCACGGTGAGTGCCAGAGGAATGGGCATACCGGACGGGGTCCAGTCAACATAGGCACGATCCACCCAGAGATTACTCGTCCCTGGCCAATGGGAGGCATTCCAGTCATTCAGCATGTCACCGGATGAGCCATCATCGCTGTCGCCCCAATTCTTGTACATACTGAGCCGGCCATGGAACATAAGTGTTTCACTTATCTGGGCATCCATGTTGATACGAAATCTATTTGTCCAGTTATTATTGTCCGTTGTGGACTCATGGTGACTGTTTGCAAGATCACGGGCTTCTACAGGGGGGACACCTGATAGTACCAGCTCCTGGAACGTATTCATGTTGGCACTGGTATAATTCTTCACCCGATAACTGTCGACCCTGGTACGTAATTCAGCGCCGAAATTGAGCTTGTTTCTCACCTGCTTGGTCTCCAGAGCATCTACCGTGTTATAGAGTATATCAATATCCTCAGTTACCATGGCATGTTTTCTCTCTTCATTTTGTACAGGTGGTGCCAGTGCCTTGTTACTTTCCAGCTCCTCGACACGCTGTCTCAAGGAATCAAGTTCACTCATCTGACCCTGCATGGCATCGAGACGCTGAATAATTGCCTGGTACTCAGCCAGAGGAATGGTCACAGTTTCCTCTGCCAGAGCTGGAACAGCAAGAGCCAGTAGAATAGCCAGGCTGGCAAGGTTGGTTTTCATCTCTTTGCCTCTCGGTCGTTTTGGGGCATGCAAGCAGTATTGTCTGACAGCATCTGAATCATCCTTTGGGAATGGCTGCAGCTTCAGGAGAGTCGCTATCAGCTGCATGTTGTTGAAGATATTCAAGGATACTTGTCAGCTCATCACTGGTAGCGATGGTTGACAGTTTAACCGGATGCCGGTCACGCTTAAAGTATTTCGCCCATACCACTCCTGCCTTGTCGGCAGGATTAATCGGCTTTACTTTCCCTCCAACCTGATGACAGGTGCCGCACTCACGTATAAAGAGCTTACCGCCATCAGCTGCCGGTGCAACATCTGCGGTTATCCACCACGTACATGTCAGCATCAATATATAGACGAATGCTTTGCGGAACATCAACGTCTCCATGAGGTATTTTATAAATGGCCTGTACACAAATGAAAGAGGACCCTTCAAAAATATTTAAACTGACCATACCGGTTAGCATTGTTTCACTTGCATCCTTACCAAAAGATGCTAGATTGTTCAAAAGGAATTATAGGAATTACGCAAAAAATCTCTTTGCCAGGTCCTCGACCTGCTCCACTATTCCAAAATGCCAATCACCCTACCACGACAATGGACCATGAAGCAGCAGTTAAATGCCGTCTTTGTCCTTACTCTTGCTACTGTCCTGCTTTTAAGTGCCTTTGCCGTCTGGCGTATCAAGGATTTTGATAATCGTCGAATTCGCCTTCTTGCCTCATCACAACAAATACAGAACGGATTAGATAATAACTTCGCAAATACCCGTGCCATTGGTGTCATGCGATCCCACCTGCGGATGTACATGAATAGTGGAGAGTCTGAGAAGATGCTGCTGGTTCATAGGGATGTCGAACAGTTAAAAAAAACTCTCGGACCTGCCTACCAGGATGAGCTGGTTAATTTTCATAAAATGCTGGAAGTGCTGGATGTCAGAATGCGCAGTCTGCGACACAACAGCCTTACAACCTTTAAGGCAGAAAGCGACATCATGGCCATCAGTTCGAGCCTGATGCATGGTGCGGGGCCTGAGTATTTCTTTGTTATTCAACAATTAAATTCCCAGACCTGTTTAAAGCATCACCATTTCTATGGCCAGTTAACCATGTCAGGTCAGATTGGTAACATAGAAAGTGCTCTGCAAGAGGAGAGTGAACTGTTTGTCGAAATTGACAGGATGCTTATGGACCTTGCTCAAAAATTCCCCCCTGAACTTCAGAAAATTGTGCACGAATTACGTGATGCCTATTATGAACTCGATGAATCGGTGACGACTATTGCCTCCATTCGTATCCACACCCTGCGGACTCAGAGTAAGATGATGGAGATACTTGACACCCTGGAGTCCAGTATTGCCGCCGATTCTTTGCAGCAAAATGAGGCCTCCCACACCCTGATGGCAGACAGCCTCAGTCTGGCGCGAAAAGACATCTCCCTCATGTATTCCAGCCTTATCCTGACTGGGATTTTTTTCGTTCTTATCGCGCTGCTGCTCAACCATGGTATGGTTACCCCTCTGGTGCGTTTTGTCGAGCTGCTGCAAAATGTTACCCACTTGCTGACCGGTCTCCGGACTCGTGAGGTGAGCGGAGATGAAAATTTCAAGCAGCTTGCTCGCATGGCCAACACCCAGCACAATGAGATTGGCGATGTGGCACGCTCACTGGAAAATCTGGTACGACGCCTGCGGGATTTGGCTCTCTTTCGTCATGCCATTGAAAATGATCAAACCAGCAGTGAAATTTTCCAGCGACTGGGACGGATATTCTCTGATAAGATTGGCATTGAATCGTTTATCATTTACGAAAGACAAATTGATAAACCGGGTATGAAGGGTGTCTGCGTGTACCCTGAATCCATTATTGAAACAGTTTCCAATATCAAGGAAAAGAGCAAATGCCGTGCCTGGCGAACCGGTGCCATGGTGTCTTCCCTAGAGATACCCGACATATGCGACTGCAATCACGTTCCTCCAGAGATGGAAGTTATCTGCCTTCCCATGCAGATCGGCACCCACGTTATGGGCGTTGTTCAGCTTCTGATTCCCATTGAAAATGGGAACTCCATGAACACCAGCCTGCAAACCAATCTCGATGAAGCGAAATATTATATTGCCGAAACCCTGCCGGTGCTGCAAAGTCGACAACTGGCCACTAAGCTCAAATGCATGGCAACCGAAGACTCCCTCACCGGCCTGTTCAACCGGCGCTACCTTGAACTTTCACTTGACCGCCTGAGTGTTGCAACACAACGCCGCAACAGTCAGATTGGTATATTGATGTGTGATGTTGACTATTTCAAATCTGTTAATGATGACTACGGTCATGACGCTGGTGATGAGGTGCTTCTGCAACTTGCCAGAATCCTGACGAGACACACCAGGGAAATGGATCTTGTTATTCGTTTTGGAGGTGAAGAATTCCTTATTCTCCTGGTAGACTGTAAGGAGAATAAGGCCATGGCCATGGGAGAACGGCTTCGTCAGGCAGTGGAAGCGCATGAGTTCAGGATTCCGAGATGTACCTTATACAAAACCATCAGCATCGGAGTGGCAAATTTTACCGGTAAAGAGAACCAGGAGATCCGGGATGTTATTAAAGAGGCAGATGTCGCTCTTTATCAGGCCAAGCAAGATGGGAGAAACCGGATTGTACAGTCAGCATAAATGTGATTCAACACAATGCTCTCTTGGTAAAACACTAATCAAAAAAGCCCGAAACCATTTAACAACAAAGGTTTCAGGCTCAAATCTATTGGTGCGGAGGTCAGACTTTAACTAACCTGATTACCACCAATCCTCAGCTTGCTTTAGAATCCGCTGTGGAACCGGTAATGTGTTTACTGCTGCTTGAGCAAGTTGCTTAATCATTTTCCCAAGCTCAAATCGTCGATTAAAACGAAAACAGAATTCGGCGAGATAGCGTGGAACGTGTTTTCTATTTACAGCATGATATGTACCATGGATAGAGTTTTTCACATTGCTGATCATCGTATCTACCCACTTAAACATCGAGTACCGTTCGCTTTTTATGGTGTTCGTTTTGATGATTGCATGATGGCTACACCCCGCATCCTTAACAGCAGGGAAGCAATTGAGCCCATCAGAGAGTACTGGCGTGCCTGGGAAAAGATGGCCTTTAGCACAGTTTGATATGTCATTTTTATGAAAACCGGCAACAACACTAAATCTCATAGAAAGAGGACGACCCTTATCATTTGTCATTACTGCTGCAACGAAAGGGGTTTTACCCTCTGCACCACGGCCACGTTTGCCGCCGTGGCGCTTTCCACCAAGGTAGGCATCGTCGATTTGAACAAACGAGTCCTTGTGGCCAGCGCATTGAACACAGTACCTTCTCGCACTGGCGT
>JAOZKN010000097.1 GCA_029935315.1 Desulfocapsa sp.
GTGATACTCGCAGCATTATTTGCCATAACTCTATAGACATGGTCCTTGGTAGATAATACAGATTTCAGCCAAGGACCGCAGGAGCAAAATTTGAGAACTTTCCACATGGATTAGCCTCCTTCTCTGTAGGAAGAGTAACTGGGTATTTCACAATGGAAACACAATAACTTGCCTTGGTATTACGGGAGGTGAGCAGCATATTGTATTATTACCGCATAGATACTCAGCAAATATGTAATTATCACTTCCCGCACATATGCCAGTCACATAAAAAAAGCCGGGTTGCCTTATCAAATAGGCAACCCGGCTGACCTCTAAGTCCCGTGGCTTTCCGTCCCTGCTTTTCAGCAGGTTTGGCATTGTATTTACAGAGAGCTTTCATAACAAACAAGCTTGCGCTAACTATACCACATGGTGGTATGATTGGCACAGGTAAAAATGCTGTTTCAACACTAAATCAGGAGGTAAAAGCGCTGCACAGGCGGTATGTAAATGAAAATACAGGCAATAGTATTTAAAAGAAAATTAATATTATTGCCTATCGACGTATGAGTAAATTTGGCCGGGTAGATAATATGCTTCTCTGGTATGGACAAGACCATGAGGGAACCCGAAAGCTCACGACTAAACAACCTTCTCTCTGCTAACAACAAACTATTCCTGGATATCAGGGAATACAGTATGGTTGAAGCTCAAGATAAGGAGTATGCTTCTACCATGATGACCTTGAAAGACAAAATGAACGGAATTCTCACGGCCAGCCTGGACCTGCTCTTTCCACCGTCTTGTCCTTCATGTAAAACAGTCACAGGAAATACTGATAAGCCTCTTTGCGGAGAGTGCTTCTCGCAACTGAAATTTATCAAAACACCTTACTGCTCTTGTTGTGGCAGGATATTATCTGGTGGTGAGGAAAATCACCTGTGCGGAGATTGTATAAAGTCATCATGGGCCTTTGATAAGGCCCGCTCAATTTTCTCCTATGAGGACGTTATTGCAGGGCTGATCCATAACTTAAAATACTTCGGAGAAACAACCGGGATTGAGACCATTGGATGGGTTAGCAGACAAACTGCAATTATAGATGACTTTGACAATTCGGATTTTATTATTCCGGTACCTTTGCATATCAAACGATTGCGACAACGTGGCTTCAATCAGGCGCAGGTACTGGCAAAATCCATTTTCCCCGATGCCAGAAAAAAGATTCGTACCGACCTCCTCGCACGCCAGACAGACACCCAAAGCCAAACCGGCTTAAGTGGAAAAGAGCGACGGACAAACCTGAACAATGCATTTTTCGTCAAAAAGCCTTCTGCCTTGAGCAAAAAGAATCTGTTACTTTTTGATGATGTTTTTACTACCGGCTCAACCGTGCATGAATGTGCCAGGGCACTGAAAACAGCTGGAGCGAACAGGGTTGAGGTTTTAACAATCTGCCGGGCAGATAAGATTTTCTCATAGGAGTTACAGATTGGTCTTTCCGCCTGCCTCCCATCAGTACTACTCCACCCGATGCCACTTTTTTACCCTCCCGGTCGCAAAAAGATGTTTTTTCCTATAATCCATGCTAGGATGTATAATATATTCAGCTAAGACAACTCACTAGCATAACTATACGACTATTCAAACAGTGACACAAAAAAGTTCTTCCCACAAAAAACTTCTGGGCGTTCTTATTGGCGGCTCAGGGCTTATCGGAGGTACACTGGCTCATTATTTTAAGACCCAGACCTCTGCCGACATTGATTTGCGCGCACCCAGCTCCAAAAAATTATCCATTAGAAATGCTGTGGATATCAGAGATTATCTCAAACGTGTGCGACCTGATTTTGTAATCAACACAGCCATTGCCAACATCGGTTCTGATGCCCAGCTGTCACTGGAAGTCAACTACGTTGGCACCCTCAACATGGCGCGAGCTGCAGCGGCTTTAAAAATCCCCTATATTCATGTGAGCTCGGCTGCCACCCTCCCGACGGGAGAAAATCTCGTTGAGACTGACACCTTAAGCATTACCCCGGACCTGAATAATTACGCAAAATCGAAACTTATGGCAGAAAAGACTCTGCAATATATGCATAAACACGTTGGCCTCGACTACACCTGTATTCGACTGGCCATTGTATACGGAGAGCATGACCATAAGGTTCAGGGTTTTCACCGCCTCTTTTTTTCTGTTGCCGACGAGTCCATGCCTGTTCTCTTTACCAAAAAAGGCATCAGCCACTCCTACTCCAATGCCAACAAATTCCCCCACTTTGTTCATCACATACTCAATAATCGTGAGGAATTCAGTGGCCAGACCTATCATTTTGTTGACAAAACCCCGGTGGAACTGGCTGATCTCATACTCACCATTCGTTCCTACCTCGAGCTGAAATCTCCAAGAGAAATATACGTCCCTTATTCCCTGGCGAAATTTGGCAAAAAGACCCTGGAAATTCTGCTAAAGGGTCTCACCCGCATTGGTATCAACGGCAATCTCCCACCGGAACTCATGTTCCTGGAAAGCTTTTATAAAACCCAAACCCTGTCGGCAGAAAAACTTGGTAATTCCAGTTTTGTGGATCCCATGCCAGACGAGAACATCTACACGAAACTTCCTGCCCTTGTGGTCTACTACCTCACACGCTGGACCCATGAGAACCTGATCTCGACCTACAGTGATAAAATTCTCCACCCAAATGCCATGTCCAATGAGTTTGACAGTTCCCCCGATGAAATCCTTGAGACTGTACATAAGAATTCAACTTCACCATTTGAGGATCTGCTTGTTCCTTAGTATTTCTCCTTTTGGATGCCTTTGTAAACTCCCCCCAACATCATTGACGCACTCCCCCTCCGGGCGAGGTCTGCAGATGACAAATACGCCATAATTTACCGCACCCAAGACGAAGAAATAGTTGTGAATCCAAGAGCCTTAGAGCTAAATGTTCATGGGCTGTTCATCACTAATTTTTGCTTTTTACGAGCTTGTCAAAATCAAACAAACATGGCATAGTAGAAAGTTTATTTTATATTCTACCATTTTCATTTATTCTTCAGAGAAACAGGACAGCACATGACTCCTCCTCGCAAAACAAACTCTCTCTTACTGACCTTCGTTCTTGCTCTCAGTCTCATATTTCCCAACCTGGTTGCAGCTGTTGATCAGAACACCACTTATCTTCCTTTGAAAATAAACAGCCCTGAAGGGCAAAGTGACCTGGCGGCTCAAGCGGACAGTGGCCTGGAAAATGCGCTCTTTCCCGTATCCTTCTCCATGATGAGCAGGGATGAGGCAGAGAAGCTCGTTGACTATTCCGCTTCATGGCCGCCGCCTCCGGCCGAGTTAACAAAGATCGCCAAAGAAACTGGCCTGGACTATGTCGCCGCAGGAACTCTAAGTATTATCGGGGACAAAATCAGTATCGACTACAAAGTATTTGATGTCCTCTCACCGGCAACACCCAAATATTATTATCTCTACGGGAAATCCATTGAAAACCTGGCCGGTACCCTTTCAGAAATTATCCGTGACGTAATCGCTTACACCGAACGCGATGTTATTATTGCATCCATTGCTCCAGCAGGAAATACACGTATCGATTCCGGTGCAATCTCCCGGAAAGTAAAAACAAAAGCGGGTGATTTTTACAATCCCGCGACGTTGCGAGAGGACCTGAAAGCAATCTTCAAAATGGGATACTTTGAAAATGTCCGCATTAACGTTGAAGAAAGTGACAAAGGAAAAATCGTTACCTTTGATGTTACCGAAAAGCCGATTATCAAACGCGTCGAATTTTCCGGACTGGATGCCTTTTCAAAAGATGAGGTTCTGGAAGCCGCCAACATTGGTAAAAACACTATCCTCAACAATCTCAAAGTCAACAATGGCGCCGCTGCCATAAAAGGCCTCTACAAATCAAAAGGCTATTACAATACCACGGTTACCCCGCAAATCAGCTATCCTGACCCTGACCACGCCGAGCTTCGCTATGTCATCGAAGAAGGTGACAAAATTTTTATCAAAGAAATCAAATTTGTCGGCAACAAGAGTTTTGACAGTGATGAACTCGAGGATATTGTTGAATCAAATGAAAAGAACTGGCTTTCATGGCTCACAGAATCAGGGCTTATGAAACAGCAGATGCTTGCTCAGGATGTTGCAAGACTTGGTGCTTTTTACAACAATAAAGGTTTTTTAGAGGTGAAGATTGGCGACCCTCAGGTGAGACAGGAAGAAGAGTGGCTGTATATCACCTTCATCGTCGACGAGGGACCACGCTATCGTGTGGGGACAGTCTCCTTCTCCGGAGATCTGATAGAATCAAAACAGGTACTGCGCGACTTCCTCAGTATCCAAAATGAAGAGTTTATCAATCGACAGATTCTTCGTGAAGACGTACTCAAAATCACCGATTTTTATTCCGAACGCGGTTACGCATTCTCAGATATACGCCCAAGGATGAACAAATCGAAAACCGGAGCCCGTGTGGATGTTGATATCCACATTGCAAAAGGCGACCTGGTTTATATACAGCGTATTGCCATCAGGGGAAACAGCCGGACGCGTGATAATATCATCAGACGTGAACTGAACATTGCGGAAGGCGGCGTCTTCGATTCCAAGGCACTGCGCACAAGTACCCAACGTCTGCAGCGCCTGGATTTCTTCGAAGAGGTAAATATCGTTCCGGAGCCTGCCCTTGACCCGTCAAAGATGAATGTCACGGTGAATGTGAAAGAAAAAAGTACCGGACAGTTCAGTATAGGTGCAGGATACAGTTCGGTTGACTCCTTTATGATCATGGGTGAAATATCCGAAAACAACTTCCTGGGACGTGGCGACAGGCTCTCCTTTTCCGCAAATCTCAGTGGTAATTCCAATCGTTACAACCTTTCCTACACCAACCCTCATTTGCGTGATTCCCCACTCTCCTGGGGTGTTGACATCTTTAACTGGTTCCGCGAATTTGACGACTACGACAAAGACTCCAGAGGTGGGGCCCTTCGTTTTGGCTATCCCATCTTTGAGAAATGGCGTGGCTATGGCAGTTACTCATACACAAACACTGAGCTTTCCAATGTATCTCCCTTTGCATCACAGATCATTTTAGACTCCATGGATATCAATATTACCAGTGCCCTGAAGTTTGGCATGGTCCGAGACACACGTGACAGACAAGTAGGTGCCCACCGTGGATCTGAAAACTCTATCAGCGTTAAATACGCCGGTGGTACTCTTGGTGGTGATGCCCAGTTCACCAGACTTGAAGGATTCAGTAGCTGGTTTTTCCCTCTTCCCTGGACAACCGTATTCCACTTTAAAGCGGCAGCCGGTCAGGTCTGGGAAAATGAAGAAGACAAGCTACCAGTTTACGAACGCTTTTATCTTGGCGGCATGAACTCCATCCGTGGTTTTGAATATGGTAAAGCCTCACCCATCGACCCCGCAACTGGCGATCGTATTGGCGGCGACAAGATGTGGTATACTAACTTTGAATATGTATTTCCCCTCCTGGCTGAAGCAGGTGTCCGTGGTGTTATATTCTTTGATGCAGGTAAGGTATACGCCGACGACGAGGACTGGAACATTGACAGTTACAACAAGGCCACAGGCCTGGAACTTCGCTGGATGTCTCCAATGGGTCCCCTGCGACTGGTATGGGGATACAATCTTGATCCCAAAGAAGACGAAGATCAGACTGTCTGGGACTTCTCCATGGGTGGATCGTTTTAACGCGTAACGCAGTCTCCCTACCCGACTATTTATCTTAACTTGCCGGTTGCATATTGCATGCAACCGGCTTATTTTTTTTAGGACATCATCATTTTCTGACCATGCAAAACACTTTCTCCAGCACCCCGATTCCCCCTGGAAGCAGTACTCATATCCCAGGATTACGAGGGAGTGCCAAAGCTCTTTTCACAGCCCTGCAGGCGCAGTCCCAACCCTGTTGCTGTATTGTCCCGGATGAAGACATGGTGCCCCAGGTGGAAGAAGACCTGAAGCTTTTCAGTAAGCTTCCTGTTTTCAGCTATCCCGGCTATGAGATTCCGCCATACACACCTCTCTCTCCTGATCCTCTCACCACGGCGGCAAGACTTTCCACCCTCTACAGACTGCAGGAAAGTGCAGCCGGAGAACCGTTTATTCTTGTTGTTTCGGCAGAAGCACTGATGCGACGTACCCTGCCAGGGTCTGTTCTGTCCCGAAATGCTGAACTTCTTCTAGTGGATGAGGAAACCGACAGAGACGAACTGGTAAGCAAGCTCAACAATCTTGGCTACGAATCCGCAAGCCTTGTACAAAATGTTGGCGAATACTCTGTTCGCGGCGGGATCCTGGATATTTTTCCCCCGTCCTTTCTCTCTTTGAATAAATTGCACACCACACCGCTGCGTCTGGATTTTTTTGGAGACACCATTGAATCCCTGCGCGGATTTGATCCCATAAGCCAACGCTCCGTTGCAGAAATAAGTGAAGCCATCATCCTGCCGGCCAGTGATATCTGCTCTTTCGAACCCGGTTCGTCCTCCCTGCAGAAAATCATTCAACGTTTTGATCAGGCCAGCCGGGAACTCGCATGGGATATAGATGAATACCATCCCGTTCGTGAAAAAATCACCGAAGGACTGCGCTTTCCAGGGATGGAGTTTTTTCTGCCCCTTTTTTATCCGGAAGCCAGTAACACGAGCACTCTCTTTGATTTTCTTCCCCAAAACACCTGCCTGCTTCACTTTGCGCCTGAGCTTGAGACACAGGCCAGGGCCATGGTGAATGAACGGATTCAGAACAATTACGCAGAAGCCCAAAACACAAGTACTCCAGCGCTTGCCCCTGACCAGATTTTCCTCCTCCCCGAGGAGACAAAAAAACGTATGCAGGATTTCGCCCGCGTTCTGTGCACAGCCAGTGCCGAAAATGCTGAAATCCACGGTTTAAGCGCCACCAACCATCAGGTCTTAAAACAGGATATCAGTCTGCAGCGCAGAGAAAGGGGACTGATTCCTCCCCTTTCCGACCAGATTCGTCTCTGGCAGAATCAGGGTGACCAGGTTCTGCTCTGCTGTCGATCTAAACGACAGACAATGACGCTCACCGAACTCCTCGTCAAACACCAGCATCAGATAGAGTTACTGGAACATCCGGTCAGTCTCAGCAAACTCAGCACCAGTCGTTCAGCAGATATTCTCTATTTGTGTGCTCAACCCTTAAGTGAAGGATTTTCCTTAACCCATTCGGGCATTCACTTTCTTTCGGAATCTGAACTTTTTGGTGAAATGCGCCTTGGCAAGCGGCAAAAATCAAAAGAGGGCCAGGAAGAGACCATCCGTTTTGCCGAACTCCATGACGGCGATATCGTTGTCCACCGGGATCATGGCCTTGGTCGTTATCTTGGTATCTCAACCCTTGAATTACAGGGTGTGGTCAATGACTACATGCTCCTTGAGTACAAGGGGGGCGACAAGCTCTATCTTCCTGTGGATAGACTGAACCTTATCAGCCGCTATGAAGGACTCTCCGACAAAGATCCTCGTATGGATAAGCTTGGAACCGGATCCTGGCGAGCCACCAAGGCAAAAGTCAAAGAAGAGGTCTGGAAGGTTGCAGAAGAGTTGCTGGCCATCTATGCCAAACGGGAAATGCGTGAAGGCCATCGCTTTACTCCCCCCGGGGAACTATACCACGAGCTGGAAGAGTCTTTTCCCTACGATGAAACAGAGGGTCAGGACAAGGCCATCACCGCAGTTATTGATGACCTCACCTCAGACAAACCCATGGACAGACTGGTCTGTGGTGACGTGGGCTACGGCAAAACAGAAGTTGCCATTCGCGCAGCCTTTAAGGTAGTTGAAGACGGAATGCAGGCTGCCATCCTGGTACCCACCACGGTTCTTGCCGAACAGCATCTCCAGACATTTAAAGAACGGATGCAGGGATTTGCAGTAAATATTGAATGCATCAACCGCTTCCGCACAACTGCTCAGCAAAAACAGATCGTCAGGGATCTTGCTGCCGGGAAAATTGACATCATCATCGGTACCCACAGGTTGCTGTCCAAAGATATTCAATACCACAATCTTGGGTTGCTGGTAATCGATGAAGAGCACCGCTTTGGTGTGAGTCACAAGGAGAAGATCAAAAAGATTAAATCCGAAGTGGATATCCTTACCCTCACAGCCACACCCATTCCCAGAACCCTGCAGATGTCCCTGCTCTCCATCCGTGACCTCTCCGTGATCTCGAGCCCCCCTGAGCATCGAAGACCTGTGAAAACATTTGTTGCCCGTTACGACGAGCTGGTTATTAAAGAGGCGGTGTTAAAAGAAATGCGCAGAAACGGACAGGTATTTTTTGTCCATAACCGGGTTAAATCCATCTACCGCATGGCAGCATCGGTGCAGACTCTTGTACCGGAAGCCCGTATTGCCGTAGCCCACGGGCAGATGAGCGGCAAAGAACTTGAAGGGATCATGGTCAAATTCGTCAACCGTGAAATCGATGTCCTTATGGCCACCACCATCATCGAATCGGGCCTGGATATTCCCACTGCCAACACCATTATCATCAACCGTGCCGACACCCTTGGCCTTGCCGGGATTTATCAGTTACGGGGGCGGGTCGGACGTTCAGCCACTCAATCCTATGCCTATCTGCTGGTGCCATCCCTTGATACCCTCAGCAAAGATTCCAGAGACCGGCTGCGTGCCCTGATGGAGTGCAACGAACTCGGTGGTGGTTTTAAGCTGGCCATGAGTGATCTGCAGATCCGTGGCGGCGGCAACCTGCTCGGAGTTTCACAATCCGGCCAGATTGCGGCAATTGGCTACGACCTCTACCTCGACCTTCTGCAAAGCACTGTTGCAGATATGAAGGCCAGAGCGGCTGCCGATGGTGATGAGCTGGCAAGAATTGACAGGGTGGATCCTGAGATCAATCTTCAGATATCCGCTTATATCCCGGAAGATTATATTGCAGATGTGAGTCAGCGTTATGTTGCCTATCGCAGGATATCATCCCTGTCCACAACCAGTGTTGAAGAATATGACAACCTGATGGATGAACTGGTTGACAGATATGGCACACTGCCTCCTGAAACAGAGAATCTCTTCCACATTGTGGCCCTTAAAAAAGAACTGGCAGATCTGGGCGTCTCCAAACTGGAAAAAGGCAAAGATTCTTTTGTGTTTTCTTTTACTGAACAGACACCTCTTGATCCCGCTCTGCTTATGGAGTACCTGCAGAAAGCAAGTACTCAAAAGAAAGGTAAAGCAGCACGACTGACACCGGATGGCCGCTTGATTATCCCGGCTCAATTTAATTCGGAAGCAGAATTATTTACCGTGCTGCGCAAACAGGTAACAGGGCTTACCGCCTTGCAAGAATAAGTGATCGCCCACAATACAGGTTGAGCAAAAAACATGGCTGACAAACAGATAAAACCCACATTTAGCTGGTCGCAAATAGATACCATCCTCCTGGATATGGATGGAACGCTGCTGGACAAATACTTCGATGACCATTTCTGGGAAGAGTACGTTCCCAAAGTGTTTGCAGAAGTGAATAATCTTAGCCCTGCAGAGGCACGAAAGGCCCTTCTCAAACGCTACCAGGCAGTGGAGTCCACATTACAATGGACAGATCTTGATTTCTGGTCAGAACAGCTGGGCCTTGATATCCCTGAACTGAAATGTAAGATTGACCATCTGATCCAGGTACACCCTTACGTGATCGATTTCCTGAAATATCTGAAGAAGATTGGGAAAACAGTCCATCTGGTGACCAATGCCCATTCCAAAACCCTGGATATCAAACTGCGTAAAACGGAGATCGGCCCCCATTTCGACCGCCTCGTCTGTGCCGAAGAAATTGGCCTGGCAAAAGAGCAGTCTGAATTCTGGTACAAACTGGAAAAGATGCTGGACTTTGATAAAAGCCGAACCTTACTTGCAGATGACACCGAAAAAGTTTTACGCTCTGCCAGTGAGTACGGCATGGGTTTTCTGGTGTCTGTGGCACGCCCATCCACTCGAATTCCCATCGCCTATTCACAGGAGTTCCCGTCAGTTGCTTTTTTTAACGAACTGATCCCCTGAAAAAATCGCAGCTGACCAATAAGACATCGTTTACCTTTTGTGATACTCCTTCCGATATGGTAGAATCTTCCATTATCATAAAAAGAGCTAATAACTATTTATACAATCATATAGACACCCAGGGAGCACAGCATGACACTTTCATCCTATGAAGCAAAAGACCTTTTCCAGTGGTTCACCGACAAAGAAGACATCACAGTACTTGATGTGCGAAACGAAAAAGATTTTCAGCGTTTTCAGGTGGAGTCCCCCTACCCCTTTGACATGGTCAATGTTTCTTATTACGACTTTATGGAACTTGAAGAGGAAAGTGTAGCCAAAGTCCCGAAAGATCGCGCTATCCGCATTGTCTGCGCCAAGGAAGGCTCTGCTAAATACGTGGGAGAGATTCTGGTCAAACATGGATTCACAGATGTGCGCTACCTCACCGGTGGTATCAAAACCTGGGGCAATCTCCTGGTGCCTAAAGTTGTCCACCAGAAGGACGGTTATTCTCTTTATCAGTTTATTCGTCCGGGAAAAGCATCCTGCAGCTATGGCATCTGCACCGAGACAGAGATGATGCTTGTGGATCCCACTCGTAATATCGATTTTTATATCGATTTTGCCAAAGAAAAAGGCTGCAAAATCATCAAGACCTTCGAGTCCCATCTCCAGGCTGATTATATTGCCGGATCACGCCAGATAGCTGAAAAAACAGGCGCTGAATTCTTCGGTGGAATTGATTTTGACGGCACCAAAGCTGGTGCCAAAAGTGTGAAGGACCAGGAAATTCACAACTTCAGTGATGGCGGGCCAGATGTGAAAATCCTCCTGACTCCCGGCCACACTCCCGGTTCTCTCACTTTTATTGTGGACGACACCTATATGATATCAGGAGATACCGTTTTTATTCAATCCATTGGCCGACCGGATCTTGGTGGACAAGTGGATCAATGGGCCATCCTGCTCTACAACACATTGCAAGAGGTGGCAAAACTGGATGACTCACTTCTGGTACTTCCCGGCCATTATATGGACTGGAGTGAAGCAGATGAAGATCTGATTTTCTGCCTCACCTTCCGCCAGGTAAAAGATCGTAACAAAGATGTCTTTGCCATGGACGAGAAGACTTTTATCAAATATATCAAAGACAATATGCGGTCACAACCCGCTGACTATGCGCTTATCCGCCTTGCCAACGGCAATATGGAACAGTATGACATGGACAAGCAGGAAGAGCTGGATCTTGGCAAAAACGAATGTGCTGCAACAGCCTATGCCAAAGCACAGGAGATGGCGTCGTAAAAACTCTTCATCTGCTTTATCACTATGAA
>JAOZKN010000098.1 GCA_029935315.1 Desulfocapsa sp.
ACTAAATAGGTTGTGGCACTGTTGATGGTAACGCTGGCATCACTGAGACTGGCACATTTTTATTAGGAGACCAGCGAGTCACTTTTTTGTTTTTGGCAATGACTGGCAGTCGAATAGCGGCTTGAAGAAAAGCCGGATCGATTTGATCGTTTAATTCATAATCAGACAAACGTGCAGAGGGACGCTCATAGAGGCTGCACACCTGGCCGGCAGCGAGCAAATCATCAATTGTATCGATCTCATACCAATAGTCAGCATTAAAAAAAACAGGCGTAAAAGAGAGGCAGTCTTCTGAGACCATATCCGCAAAAACTGTTTCGTAGTAGCCATTCACCATATTATTGGAAATATGATGGTCTAATCGTTCACGAACCAATTGCCAGGTCTGGGTGGAAAGGCTGTAAATATTGACAGTTTTGTAATGGCTGTTATCAGGATGCTGAACGCCCTTCTGAAACGCATCGATCTTCTGAACGTTGTTTATTGTTACAGTGGTGCCATTCATCCATGGCTGCAATTTTGAAACTGCGATTCGATCCGGCTGAAGCATACTTCCAAGCATCTCCGGATCAAAAACAAGATCACTTTCAATCAGCAGAAATGGTTCATCTATTGCCTTTCCTGCAAGCCATAACGAATAAATATTGTTGGTTGTTTTGTATACCGGACTGGTTATATAAACGATCTCCATGCCATAGGCTTTTGTTCCAAGAAAATCACGGATAGAGTCGGCTTGGTGTCCTACAACTATGACCAGTTTGTTAAAGTTGTAGGAACGCAGGGCGTCAAGCAGGCGTTCAAGAATAGATATTTCATTGACGGGAACAAGACATTTGGGCACTTTATCAGTTAGGGGAGCTAAGCGACTTCCTGTGCCTGCCGCCAACAACAGGGCTGTACGTACTTGTTTTTTACCATAGTCTATACGACTGGACAGTTTTATCATATTTCAGTTCCTTTTTTGTGGCTATAACCAGACATTGGTAAAATGACCACATCAATGATGACAGCAGGTGAGCAGGAGGAGACGCACTCTCCTGCCACTTGTTTCAAGCGATAAATAGGATGATATCAGATGGATACAACGAGAAGATGTCTTTATTAAAAAACAATTTGGATCACCAGGTCGACGATGCAGTATACAGGAAAAGCATGCATGTGTCAATAAACATGAGGGCTCTGCGCTGCAACTGTTTGCATTAACACATTGATGTTTAGTTGTTTTTTAACGTCAATAGGGTGTTGAACGGCTACCATAGTTTGTCAATGGTTGAGATTTTGCACTCAGCTATTGTAAAAATAAAATTCCAAGAACTAAAGGTCCAGCGATTCAAGGTTTTAAGGGGAACGTCCGATCACCTGACTCCCTCGTTGTCCAGCAAAAGGATCCTCTGTCGAACCACCAAACAGTTTACTGAAAATGTCGCTGAAATCTGTGGCCTGTCCAAAATTGCAATTGCTGTCAAAGCGGAATGACCTGAAAATCCATCACCTCTACTGCTAAATGAGGAACCCTGACTTCCGTAGGAAGGGTGTTGCGCACCGCCATTCTTCAAGCCACTCCCAAGATTGGCAGTACTAAGGTCAACAAGTAGGAGAGAAATTTAAATTTAACCTTATTCCCGAATATCCCCGAATCGGCTGTGTGCCGGTTAAAAGAAGATATGCTGAATTTTGAGATTGGGTTTCAAGCGAGCGATGTATATATTAGGAGTAGGGTAATGTTCAACAATTATATAAAATTACAAAGACTTCCACTGGCCATTCTTATATTCTCCTCGCTATTTTCCTTAAAATCCGTCGGTTACGCATGATCCTGCTATAGATAGGTGGACTAAAATCTCTTGTTTAATAAACAGAGAGTGGAGGTGTTATCATGATACTTAAATAGCGCTTTTCATGGCGTTTCTTCATTTATCTCTAAGAATATCCAGCCTGGATTTATCATGAACATTTTGTTATCAATTTAACCGCCGGTTCTGGGAGCCCGAGCTGCCTTTGAGATTACTCAACGCATATCTTGCTCACGTTCCTGTAAAAATGGCTGAGTTTCATGAAGAGCCGTGTACATTTCTATCGAAATAAAACGTAGGCCAGTAGGAAAAGGAGAAGAGACCATATCAACAAAGCTTTTTTTCTGGCTTTGCTGGCCTTATGTTTTTCCCACCAGGTGGCAGGGCTGATCCCCTGCATGATGAAGGTGAGAATCCCGGCAATATTCACACAAATCACATTGGTCAAAGTGAGCTCAAGGGCTTTTATGCCTAGTTGAGGATTTCCAGACCCCACCAGAAGGCCAGCTGTAACAAGAGGTGGCATCAGGGCAACAGCAACCATTACGCCAATTAGAGAAAGTTGCCCCCCACTTGTAAAGGCAAGTACTCCTGCCGCTCCAGAGGCCATGGCGAGCAGCAGGTCACTGACTTGAATGTGTGTACGGGCTGCAATAGCAGTTGATGTGGGGTCAACTGGAAAGATAAGACCAATAATGATGCTGGTAATAATGGCAAGGGTAAATCCCACGCCAGTTGCCTTCAATCCCTTTAACGCAAGTTCTGTATCCCCCAATGTGCTGGCAAGGGCAACAGCAACATTTGGCACAAGAAGAGGCGCCATGACCATGGCACCAATAATAATACCCATATCATTCCTCAGAAGCCCTATGGCTGCAACAATTGCAGACAATAAGGTCATAACAATAAATGTATTACTGATACCGACACTGCTACTTATATTATTGTACAATTCATGCCTGCTGATTCTTTCTGTTTCCTTTTTCCCTTCTTCGATATCTTCAGCATCATCTATATTATTTGCTGAAGATTTTCGTGGAATGGCAGCAGCCACGTCAAGCAGGACAGCTGTGGAGTCAGGTAAAGTTTCGAGGAATGGTTCAAGAATATCGAGTACTGCTTCAACTTCACCATTACTCAGCAATATTCGAACATTCGCTTTTTGCTCATTCATCGGAATCTGCCAGAACCCTTCAAATTCTCGTTCATAGAGAAGCTCTACGATATCGTTTGCCTTCCCTTCAGGAAGCACAATTTCAATAATTCGTTTTGACATTTTCTTCCTTCTTTTATTCCAAAAAACAAAACGTTGCACAACATACAATTCTGCTAAGAGTGATTGCACCCATGTTCTCAGCTCAAATAGAAAATGGTGTCTACTTTCAATTGAATTTGGGTGTTAATCAGGAAGAAGTTTCCTGCTCACCTTCATTTTTACTCCCAATTCCCCAATGAAGTTTATTCCGAAGGATGGCAAAGTAATCCCGGTGGGGAGAAACAATAAGATATAGTGGCTGTTTGGCTGCTTCAACGATGAGGCAGGCGGAGTCGTTCATATCCCATGCCGCTTGCCCGTCGACAATGACCTGGGGTGTTTGCTTGTGACTCTCCATAAGTTGTGTTTGGAGCCGACTTTCTGCCGGCAGCAGTACGGGGCGAGAGCTGAGCATAAAAGGGCAGATAGGGGTTACCAGAATTGAGGCAAGGCCCGGATAAACCAGGGGGCCACCGGCTGAAAGGTTGTAAGCTGTTGAGCCTGTGGGTGTTGAGAAGATCAGCCCATCGGCCTTGTAGGTGTTGATATACTCATGGTCCGCACGGGTCGAGAGCTTGAGCATCCGGTCAAGGGTACTTTTGTTAATCACAACTTCATTCAGGGCATATCTGGACTTTTTAGGCTTGTCCGGTTCTGTGAGGGTTGCTTTTAACATCATCCTGTTTTCTATGGTCACCTCTTCTGTTAATAGTTCATTCACTGCGGTGAGCGCTTCCTGTTCTGTTCGTTCTGTCAAAAAGCCGAGGTTTCCCATATTGATACCAAGCACGGGGAGGGAGTAGTGGGCAGCCTGATCAGCAACATGGAGGAGGGTGCCGTCACCACCGAGGACAATAAGTATGTCCTGATCTTTTTGTATTGTATTTATACTGACTGTGATGCCATGCCCTTGTAATTTTCCCCGGATGGTTTTTGCAAGCACGTCGGCGGGGGAATAATCAATTTTGCAGACAATTCCAATATGTCTGATCTGGAATTTACGAGTACTGCGAAATGATTGTGAAAGAGGAGGCATTTAGTTTTTTCCAAGCTCTTTGGAGCGATCAACTGCCGCGGCGACAGCATCCATGATGATGCCCTTAAATCCGCTGCGCTCAAGTACGTGCTGGGCGGCGATGGTTGTACCGCCGGGGGATGTCACCATTGCTCGAAGCTCTGCGGGATGTTTTCCACTTTCCATAAGCAGTTTGACAGAGCCAAGTAGGGTTTGCAAAACCAGTGTTTCGGCTGTGGGCCGGGGGAGTCCCTGTTCAATGCCCGCATCAATCATTGCTTCCGCAAAGGTGAACACATAGGCAGGGCCGGATCCTGAAAGGCCGGTTACGGCATCAATTGCTGATTCCTGCAAAATAACGGCCTTGCCGATCTTGTTGAAAATTATTTCGGCACGCTGTAGGTCATCCTGGCTGACATTTGCATTTCCACAAAGTCCTGACGCCCCTTCAAGCACGAGGGCGGGGGTGTTGGGCATCACGCGGATAATCTTGCAATCGTCTCGCTCAAGTCCCTTTTCGTAAAATGAAATGGGAAGGCCGGCGGCGATGGAGATAATCAGGTGTTTCGGGGTTACAAGGTCTTTACTGGCGGCCAGCACAATATTCATAATCTGTGGTTTAACCGCGAGGACAATGGTAGCACAACTTTCCCAGAGAGCATTGCTGTTGTCATAGCCCTTGATTCCGTAAGTAGCAGTCATGTAGTCACGACGCTCCTGGTTTGGCTCGGCAACGCAAATATCGTCCTGGTCGTACAGCTCTGACTGGATGAGGCCACGAATCAGTGCTTCGCCCATTTGGCCGCCGCCAATAAAACCAATTATATCTTTCATTCTTTGTTTCCTTGCTTTGTTGTTTTGCAACCTTCGCTTTTTTAGCATTGTACGAAAGCATTAATTTCCAGAGAGTTAACCATTTTCCGAATTTACGCATACATACCATGTATGATAAATGCAGTCCACAGGTGAAAGCAGTGTGCTACTTTAGCAAGTGAAAATTATTAAAGGAAATGGTAAAGTCTCTAAAAAACCCGCTAGAAAAGATTTGTTTTATATCTTGTAACTATAAAGAGGAAAAAATTATGAAAAAGATTATCATTGCTGTATGCATGGTATTTGCAGTTGCAGGCTATGGTTTTGCCGGCTGTGTGGAAGGCGATTGTGTCAATGGAGAGGGCGTGTACGAGTGGTCAGATGGTACGCGTTACAGTGGAAGTATTCGTAATAAGGCTCCTGAAGGTCATGGAACCATGCTCTATCCTGACGGCGGTGAATATGTCGGGGAAATGAAAGCCGGATCTCGTAGTGGCAAGGGAGATATGAATTTTCCGGATGGAAAAAAATATACAGGATTGTGGGAAGACAATCTTATGAATGGTCTTGGCACAATGACGTGGGCTGATGGTAAAGTTTACGTGGGTGAATGGCTGGATGGTATGTCACATGGCCAGGGAAAAATGAGTTATCCCGATGGCAAGGTGCGGGAAGGGGTCTGGGAAGATGGTGATTTGCTCGATTAATACGGAGAACAAAAATGATTAGTCAGGAATTACTCGATATTCTCGCCTGTCCGAAGTGCAAGGAAGCTGTTGTGCTGAATGATGAAAAAAATGGTCTTGTATGCGAGAAATGTGCATTGTTGTATGAGATTCGGGATGACATCCCGGTGATGTTGATTGATGAAGCAAAGCCCTTGGGAGTTGTCAGTAAATAAGTTGTCGTGTTACTTTTTGAACAGGTATAGAGTTTTGTGATGTTAAAAAGAGATGTGGTGGGGCGTGTTGTTCTTGGCTCCCTTGTTATAGTTGTTGCTTTTTTTTCTTGTGGCCAGTTGTACGCTGGAGAAGAGAGTGCTAAGCAGTCTGTTGAAAGAAAGGAACAGGGGGGCGCTTGTTGTGGCCCTGAAGATTATGTAGATATTATCCCGGATATTCTTCCGTTTTTTCGCGAAAAAGAAGAAGGAGAGTTTGATCTTGGACGATACTACAATGAACTGGAGCCCCCTGGACAGGATGGGTTGCTCGGTCGCTACTCAGTGTTGGGTGAAGATGCCCTGTATTTTCTGGTACCGGCTTTTGCGGTACTGGGAGGTCTTTATCTGCTCCCTGAAGATACTTCCAACTGGAACAAGGATGAGATCAACTGGGAAGATGGGTCTGAAAAATGGCGTGAAAATGTCAGTTCATGGCAATGGGACAGTGATGATGACTGGATCAATTATATTGGCCATCCCTACTTTGGTTCGTCGTATTATATCTTTGCCCGGCACTATGGGTACTCCCGACTGGAGTCCTTCTGGTTTTCCTTTGCGATTTCTTCAACGTATGAGATTGCCCTGGAGGCATGGGCAGAACCTGTTTCCATTCAGGATATGATCTTTACTCCACTTTTGGGGATGGGGCTTGCTGAGTTGTTGTTGCCTCTGGAGCACAGTATTAAGCAAAACGATAATAAAGTCTTTAACAGTAGTACCCTTGGCTCTATTTCGCTTTTTTTGATCGATCCATTTGGCCATGTTATTCTTCCTTTGAAGCGATGGACGAAAAGAGTTTTTTCCGATGATGCGCAGGTTGCGCTTTCGCCCATATTTGCATATCAGAATCGGAGTAGTGAGGGGACGGATACCGTCAGTAGTTCAGGGCAACGCTATGGTCTTGTGCTGACGGTAGAATGGTGATGGATTTGTAAAGATTCATCATATTCAAGGCGTGGGAAGTACAAATAAAAAAGGCCCGATTCCAAATGGAATCGGGCCTTTTTATTTGCTTTGTGTGGGCTATTACTGCTTTGGTGCAATACCCATTTCTTTCTCTTTCTCGTGTACTGCCAGGCGAGTCTTGATGGCAGTATCTGGAATAAGGCTCATGGAGTCAATTCCAAGCTCAACCAGGAAGGTGGCAAATTCAGGAAAATCAGACGGCCCCTGACCACAGATACCGATCTTCTTACCACGACGTTTTGCAGTCTTGATAACCATGCGGATCATATCTTTTACTGCTTCGTCACGTTCATCGGCAATTCCTGCGATAAGGCCGGAATCACGATCAAGACCAAAGGTAAGCTGAGTCAGATCGTTAGAACCAATGGAGAAGCCGTCAAAGATATCAGCAAAGGCATCGGCGGAGATAACGTTACTTGGAATCTCACACATAACATAAAGCTCAAGGCCATTCTCGCCCTGTACCAGGCCGCAGTCCTTCATTACTTCGATTACTTTCTTGCCTTCTTCAGGGGTACGGCAGAATGGCACCATCAGTTTGATGTTGTCCAGTCCCATATCGTTGCGAGCCTTTAACAGGCCTGCACATTCAAGTTCAAAAGCGGGGCGATATTTTGGATCGTAGTAGCGGGAAGCTCCACGCCAGCCGATCATCGGATTTTCTTCTTTGGGCTCGTACAGAGTACCACCGGCAAGGTTTGCATATTCGTTACTCTTGAAATCAGAGAGACGAACGATAACATCATTGGGGTAGAAGGCTGAAGCAATACGGCCAACGCCTTCAGCTACTTTGTCGATAAAGAACTGTCGCTTGTCGCTATATGCTCCGGTCTTGGCATCAATCTTGGCCACGATCTCTTTTTTCTCAGGATCGTCAGATTTTTTCAACTCTTCATAGTTGTAGAGTGCCAGAGGATGCAGACCGATGTGGGAGTTAATAATAAACTCTTCACGGGCAAGGCCAACACCATCGTTTGGAATCTGGCATTCAGTGAATGCTTTTTCCGGAATGGCAAGGTTCATCATGATTTTGGTCTTGGTTTCAGGAAGGTTGCCAAGATCTTGTCTGTCAATTTCGAACTTAAGCAGTCCTTCGTAGACATAGCCGGTCTCACCTTCTGCAGATGATGCTGTGATCTCCATGCCGGTTTTGATATGCTCAGTGGCATCAGCGGTTCCGATTACACATGGAATACCAAGCTCACGGGAGATAATCGCTGCATGACAGGTACGGCCACCACGGTTGGTGATAATAGCGCCTGCGATTTTCATGATTGGTTCCCAGTCGGGATCAGTCATGTCGGTTACGAGGACTTCACCTTTTTTGAAGGTTCCGATATCCTTCACATCATCGATACAGTGGGCAACACCCTGGCCAATCTTGGCACCAACAGCAAGTCCTTCAACAAGCACTTTACCAGTTTCCAGGAGCTTATAGGTCTCCATCATGCCTTTGTTGGCTTGAGAGTGAACAGTCTCGGGACGGGCCTGAACGATAAAAAGATCGCCTGTTCCCACATTGACACCGTCACCGTCTTTAGCCCACTCGATATCCATGCCTTTTTCGTAGTGATCCTCAATAATACAGGCCCACTCAGCAAGCTTCAGGATCTCGTCATCACTGATAACATATGAATTGCGTTCTTCTTCAGTGGTGTCGATATTTTGGACTGGCTCAGGTGTGGAAGGATCGTTGTCGTAGATCATTTTGATCTCTTTGGATCCGACTTTCTTGCCTACAATCGGGCGCTTGCCTTCTTTTAGCTTTGGTTTGTACACGTAGTACTCATCGGGGTTAACTGCACCCTGAACAACGTTCTCTCCAAGGCCCCAGGCACCGGTGATAAAACAGGCATCTTTAAATCCGGACTCGGTATCGATGGTAAAGAGAACACCGGAAGAGGCGGAGTCGGAACGTACCATTTTCTGAATGGTGATGGAGAGGTATACATCAAACTGGCCATATCCCTGATGCTGGCGATATGAGATGGCGCGGTTAGTGAACAGGGACGCAAAACAGTTCCGGCAGTTATCGATAATTGCGTCATACCCGTGGATGTTAAGGTATGTCTCCTGCTGGCCGGCAAAGGATGCATCGGGAAGATCTTCGGCAGTGGCAGAAGAACGTACAGCAACATCTACGTTTTTACCGTATTGCTCTTCCATTACTTTGTAGGCGGCGATCACAGCTTCGCGGAGATCATCAGGGAATTCACAGTTACGAATGATAGTACGGCATTTTTCACCACGCTCTGCGAGGTTCGCCATATCTTCAATGTCGAGATCAGCAAGAACGTCGCGAATATCCTGCTCGACTCCAGCAGCTTTTAAGAGATAGCGGTAGGCGTATGCAGTGATGGCAAATCCATGGGGAACGGCAACACCTTTTGAGGTAAGATTCTGATACATCTCACCAAGTGATGCATTTTTTCCACCGACCAGAGGGACATCATCAATGCCGATGTCGTCAAACCATAGAATGAGTTCTTTGTCGTGACTGATAGCCATCGTTATTTCTCCTACTGAAATGAGGTTATTCAAGAGACAGTTTCGAATTGGGAATCTGCCTTGTCGTTTAGAATAAAAAAATTCACCCTCTATATAAAGGGATGCTGGGTGAAAGTCAAAAAAAATTGATACAGTATATAAATAAAAGTGTCAATTCGTCAAGTAGCACTCTCTCAGGAATACATTTTCACGAATATCGTGAAGTGGGGAGGGAAGTGTGATATTCTTTTTTTACGAGTGAATTCCTGAGCGAATCTGAACATAAAGGAGCATGCCATGGCCCAAATTAATATAATTCAGTCTCTATATAAAAAATGTAATATTGGCCCGGATCATGGAACCAGTGATTATTTTACTTTGATCAGAGAACTGGTTCGTCTTCGCAATGAAGAGGGCAGTAAATGGCAGAAAGCGATTGATCAGGTCTACACCCTGGTTATGGATGAGATTATCTGCAATGAGGCAGCACCGCAGACCCTTGTCAAATTTGGTACCTCCGGCTGGCGGGGGATGATTGGCAAAGATCTATCCGTTCGTTCAGTTTCTTTTGTGACTGCAGCCATTCTTGATCTCTATCTGGCTGTGGACACCGAGCCTGAATTAGCTGGTTTTCTTGGTGTTGCGACTCTGGAAGAGGCTAAAAACAGGGGTTGTGTGCTGGGTTTTGACAATCGTTTTGGTGGCGAAATTTTTGCGGGCGCTGTGACCGAGGTATTACGGGGAGCAGGTTTTGTGGTACATTATGCCGGAGAATGCACAACAGGTGTTCTCTCTGCAGCTGTGCTCGAGCGTGGAGCTGCCTTTTCCATTAACTTGACTCCTTCCCACAATCCCCTTGAATATGCTGGCTTCAAATATAATGCAGCTGATGCTGGCCCAGCCGCAGCTGAACTTACCAGCAGGATAACAAGCAGAGCTCAGGAACTGATAGCTGCAGGGTCCTCTCCGCTGGTACATCTTGATAAACCCATTGTCTCACCGGTAGAACGTGCTGACGTGCAATTCTTTGATGGACTTGCTACCTGGAAAAGTCTGGTTCGTAAAAATAAATCTGTTCATGGTCTGCACTATGATGAAATAATAAAACGATTTGGAGAAAATGATGATATCGTGGTGGCCGTTGATTCTGTGCATGGCGCCTCCAGAATTCATATTGCCTCTTTATTTGAAGGTATTGAAAGCGAGCGTTTAATCCAGTTACGTGACAACTCCGATGTGACCTTTAATGGCATTGCACCTGAGCCTTCTTCCATCAATATGCAGGAGGTAACGTCCCTTCTGGCTGCCAGGAAGGAAACCTATAAAGTCGGGGCCATTATCGATCCCGATGGTGACAGAATTCGCTTCACCGATGGCACAACTGAAATCAGTATGAATCAATTTGGCGCAATGGCCTATCATTTTCTCCATGAAGTAATAGGGCGAAAGGGAATGGTCGCCAAGACCGTTGCCACCTCAAACCTTGCCAATCGCCTGGCGGATGTTTTTGGGGAAGAGACTTTTGAACCAAGGGTTGGTTTTAAAGAGTTTAAACCCGTTATTGGCAGGGCCCTGGTCTATTTTGAAGAATCTGATGGTATCTCCATTATAGGGCATACGCCAGAAAAAGATGCCTATATCGGCTTGCTGCTTGCCCTTGATATGGTACAGACCAGGAAACAAAATCTTGGGGACTATCTTGCCGAAATTGAAAAAGAGTTTGGAGCTTACTACCCTGATCGGGATGGCTTACCAGTGAGTCTTCAAGGAGAAGAATTAATGGCAGCTTTGGCAAAACTTGAGAAGTATGATGTGGGAGTTGATGTCCTCGTAGGTGGTACGGAGCAGCGAATTGCACAGGTAATAGATATTGATGGCCGAAAAATGATTTTTGATGATGGCTCCTGGCTGATGATCCGTCCTTCGGGCACTGAGCCCAAAGTTCGATTTTACGTGGAATCACGCACAGCAACCGGGACTGCGGGCCTTGTTCAGGCAGCAAAATCCATGCTTGAAGAAATCGGCCTGATATAATTGTGATGGCGTCGTA
>JAOZKN010000021.1 GCA_029935315.1 Desulfocapsa sp.
TGAATAATATATTATGAAATTTAAACTGATATACCCCAAGTGGGCAAAACTCTTTCGCCAAACTGAATTCCACCTTCCTCCCCATGGCCCCGTAGTGTTTGCCGCTGCTTTACCGGACTATGTGGATATCGTCTTCACCGACGAAAATCTGGAAGATATTGACTTTGATGAAGAGGTTGATTTTGTCGGTATCTCCATGATGCTCACCGTCCAGGTAAAACGAGGATGGGAAATTGCAGACAGGTACCGGAAAAAAGGCGTTAAGGTGATCTTTGGTGGTATTGCCACCATGCTCCATGCCGAAGAAACCATGCAGCATGCTGATTCTGTTTTTTTGGGTGAAGCAGAAAGCCGCATGGAGGCGGTGCTTGATGATTTTAGAAAAAATGAGCTCAAGGCCTGCTATGATTTTATGGATAACCGGCCGGATATTGCACTGGTGGGTCCAGCCCGCCGGGATATCCTAAACCGTGAGCTCTATAACTATAAAGGCGTGCAGATGGTTGACCTTGTGCATGCCTCCAGGGGCTGTCGTTTTAATTGCTACCCCTGCGCGGTGTCCTATCTTGGTGGTCGTGATTTCAGGCCAAGACCCGTTGATCAGGCCGTGGCCGAGATGGCAGGCATAGACAACAACCGTATGTTTATTGTGGATAACTCCCTGGCCCAGGATAGCCAGTGGGAAAAGGATCTCTTCAGGGAGATGATTCCCCTGAAAAAGAAATGGTGCTCGCATCCCATTGAAGATAAACCGGAAATCCTTGACCTGGCCGCGCAGGCCGGTGCCTGGTATGTGTATCAGGCTGTTTTTGATACCTCGGATTATATTCGGGAGCGTATAAAACGCTATCACGATCATGGTATTGGGGTGGAGGGGACGATTCTCCTTGGCCTTGATAGTCACAGCGAAGAATTTATTCTGGAACTCATTGATTTCTTACTTGATATTGAACTGGATCTTGCTGAATTTACAGTGCTTACCCCATTTCCGCACACCAAGGCCTACAGAGAACTGGAACAGCAGAACAGGATCCTCTCCAAAGACTGGAATGATTTCTCCGCAGATAAAGTGGTGTATCAGCCTAAGCAGATGAGCCCTGAGCGTTTGCAGGAACTCCTTGATCTTGCCTGGAGCAGATTCTATGGCGATGAGTCGCAGGAGATGAAGATGTTTAAGCTTTTCCGGCAGGTTGTGGGCAAAGAAATGGAAGATGGCAGTTTTAAACCCCGTAACAGAGAGCTTTCCGGGCAGGCTTTTGGTCGTAAAATAGGCTGATGGAGGCTCCGTTTACAGATCTTCTGCAGGAATCCGGGAATCCTGAACACCAGTTTATTGCCGGTGCTGCAACCCGAAAAGAGGTTTATGATCTGGCCGCAAAGTTTCTGGGTTGTTTTCTTGAGCTGGATGCAAAAAAACCTGTTTGTCTGGCGGCAGAAGGGCGAGATATTATTGCCGCCGCACTGCTTGCCGCGGCAGCCAGTGGCAGGGTTCTGGCGCTTCCCCATAGCTTTTCCGCACGAGCCCTGCGACAGATGCAGGATTTGACGGGGTTCCGTACGGCCATTGTCGATGTTCACCGGGAATTATCTCACGGAACCAGATGTATTACTCCTGAAGATACTGAAAAGTTTACTCCCGTACCCCTTGCTGATTGCTCTGTTGATCCTGATGCAGAGATAGTGAAACTCTTCACCGGAGGTTCCACCGGAGCAGCAAAAATCTGGTCAAAAACGGTGCACAATATTTTTTCGGAAGCCCGGTTTATGGCCACTCGATATGGGGTCTGTGAAGATGATCGTATCCTCGCCACCATCACCCCCTATCATATTTACGGATTGTTGTTTTCTGTGGTGATTCCATTGGTGGCCGGAGCTGCGATTATTGCAGAGAGTCCATTCTTTCCTGCTGAAATTGCAGACTGTGTTGAAGAGCACTCTGCCACCATCCTTGCCAGTGTGCCTGCTCATTATCGTGCCCTTGGCGGGCGAACGTTGGACTCTTCTCTGCGCCTTGCCTTCTCTTCTGCTGGAATGCTGCCCGAAGACGATAATAAAACCTTTTGCGGGCAAAACAGAATTGAGGTTGTGGAAGTATACGGATCCACGGAAACCGGCGGCCTTGCTACACGAAACAGGGCAGTGCAGGAACGTTTTTTCACTCCCCTGGAGGCCGTTAGCTGGCGGATATATAAAGAACGTTTGTATGTTCGTTCCCCCTTTCTCTCTCCGGATGTCCCGGTGGACAATGAAAACTGGTTTTTGTGCGGAGACAGGGTACTGCAAGAGGGTGACAAGAGTTTTTCACTGCACGGCAGGGCCGATGCCATCACCAAGGTTGCCGGTGAACGGGTGGATCTGGATGAGATACGTGATCTCCTGCAACAACAGAAGGGTGTAGCCGAATGTGTGGTTATTCCCCTGGCCGACAGTAGTGGGCGTGGTAACCGGATTGTTGCTCTTGTTCGCAGCGAGGAGGATAGCCTTGATATTGCTCCCCTAAAACTTGTGCTGTCTGTTTCCCTTGAGCCTGCCGCCATGCCGAAAATCATCAGGCTTGTGTCACATATCCCGGTGAACAAAAATGGGAAATATGACAGAGAAGCGATTACTCAACTGTTCTCCTGATATCCCCTTGTCTTCCTCCAATCCAACTTCCTTTGCCGGGGCCTGTGTCGCCGGATATGAAAATCTGGTGGTCTGGTCTGATCTCCTTGATCATATAAATGTTTTCCCGGTGGCCGATGGTGATACCGGAGCTAATCTTCGTGTCAGTCTCGCCCCTTTGCGTGATTGTTCTGCTGATCTGGAAGAAAGCGTGCAGCGTTTGACCACGGCAGGTGTGGGGAATTCCGGGAATATTGCTGTGGCTTTTCTACGGGAATTTTTAGGCAGTGATACGCAAGGACTTGCACTGCAGGCAGAAAAAGGCAGAGATGCTGCTTACCGGGCTATCCATACGCCGATATCCGGGACGATGCTGGATGTCTTTGATGCGCTTTGTTTGTTGCTCAAGACAAGGCAGGATGGCACCCATGTTTTTGCAGAAATTCGTGACTGTTTGCAGCATGCTGTGCTCAAGACAGCAACCCGTATAACAGAGCTTGAAGAAGCAGGTGTGGTCGATTCCGGGGCGCTGGGCATGTTTGTTTTTTTTGATGGGTTTTTCCAGCAGCTGCTGGAAAGGGAGGTTGTATTGACTCCGGTTGTGGAGCTGTTTGGTGGCAGAGTGCAAATATCTTCGTCCTATCATCCCCGGGATACACACGAATATTGTGTGGATGCAGTGCTTGCCACAGATACACAAAATAAAGAACTGGCAGATCAGATAGCGGCACTTGGGGCCAGTGCCGTGGTCATCCCCGGGGATCAGGAAACAAAAGTACATCTCCATACCAGAGATCCTGAGCGCTTACGGGACGAATTGTCAGCCCTTGGAAACGTGGTAAACTGGTCCGATGAGGCCATTGACCCTTTGCAACAGCAGCAGGGGGAGAGTGCATTTGATGGCAATAGAATCAGGATTATGTCAGACGCTGCGGCATCCATTCCCCGTGCTCTGGCCCGAGAGTATGGCATTTTACTCCTTGATAGTTATATCCTGGCAGGAGAGCATGCACTCCCCGAGAGTTTGTATTCTCCTGAAAAATTGTATTCCCTGATGCGTAGGGAGCAGAAGGTCAGCACTGCTCAGGCCTCAAACAGTGAACGGCATCTGCACTATCAGGCTTCGGCTGCACAGTACGAAAAAATATTGTATCTGAGTACCGGGTCTGCTTTTACCGGAAATTATTCCACCGCCACTGCCTGGCAGAAGCAAGCAGAAGCCACAGAGGATTTTCATATTATTGATAGCGGCGCAGCGTCAGGACGTCTGGCAGTGATTGCACTGCTTAGCGCCCGTTTAGCCGCAACCGGAGCAGCAGCAGCAGAGGTAATTGCCTGTGCAAAAATGCTCACTGAGCAGGCGCAGGAATACGTCTTTATCGATGAAGTAAAATATCTCCTCGCAGGGGGGCGGGTTTCCAGAACAAAAGCTTTTTTTGCGGACCTGCTGCATATGAAACCTGTGATCAGCCCCGGTTTTGATGGTGTAGAAAAAAAAGGAGTGGTACGTAACCGCAAGTCTCAGCTTGCCTTTGCTCTTGAGAAACTTGAGCCCTACAAAAAAGAATCCGGGAAATTGCTTGTCCTCTTGCAGTACACTGATAATAAAGAGTGGTTGAGCACAATTGTTGAACCGGACGTTCGTCGTCTTCTTCCCGGTGCTGAAATTTTACTCCTTCCTCTGTCGCTGACTTCCGGTGTACATATGGGGCCGGGAACCTGGAGTGTTGCCTATGCTGAATCCTGAGAGAGTGGCCATTGTGATTCCTGTGTACAACCACGGGACGCGGATCAGTGACGTGGTGTCTCAGGTTATCCCCCTGGGGTTTCCCGTTTTTGTGGTTGACGATGGTTCAACAGATGCGACCCCTGATATCCTCAGGGAAATGGCGGAGATCACGGTGTTGACCCATTCGCAGAATAAGGGCAAGGGTGCCGCACTGCTGACAGGTTTTTCAGCAGCACAGAAGAGTTGTGACTGGGCAGTCAGCATTGATGCGGATGGCCAGCATAAAGCGGAAGATATTGAGAAACTGCTGCAGGGTGTGCAGGGAAATACGCGAAGTATTGTCATTGGAAATCGTCAGGGGATGAATCAGGATCATGTCCCCTGGACCTCAAAGTTCGGGCGGAAATTCTCAAATTTCTGGGTGTGGGTGTCCGGTGGGCCAATGGTCAGTGATTCGCAATCCGGTTTTCGCCTGTATCCTTTGCCTGAAGTCCTTGGTCTTGATGTTCGGGCCAGAAGGTTTCAGTACGAGGTGGAAGTGCTGGTAAAAGGACATCAGCAGGGAATCGTGGTTGTGGAGGCTCCGGTGCAGGTTGTGTACCAGAAAGGTGCTGAACGAATTTCCCACTTTCATCCATGGCATGATTTTCTGCGGAATTCACAGACCTTCAGCAGATTAATTTTTCAGCGGATCTTTTCAATTTTCCGGAAATAAAAGCCAATGAAAAATATCTGGTATACAGTTCTGGAGTCCTTTACCAGAATATTTGGGTCCTGGCTTTTTGCCTGGGTTTCCCGCATTATTGCGGCCGGCTACTTTCTCTTCTCAAAAAATGTAAAAGAGAGTCGTCGTCTGTACAGTCTGCTCTATCCCGAAAGAGGCGCTTTCTATCACAACTTTTGTGCCTTCCGTCAATATCAGAATTTTACCACCATCCATTATGACAGATTTCTGGCTGCCCACGGTCAGGCAACAGGTTTCCAATCCGAGGGCTGGGAAAAACTCGAATCAGTGGTGCAGCAAAAAGGGGCAATACTCCTGATGTCCCACCTGGGAAACTGGGAGGTTGCCGCCCATTTGCTCCAGCAGCAGGAACGGAAGCAGAAACTCCTCCTCTATATGGGTGTCAAAGAAAAAGAGGGCGTCGAAGCGTTGCAGAAAGAACATTTACAGGATTCGGGCGTGAAAATCATAGGGGTGGAAAAAGACGGCGGATCACCCTTTGACGCTGTGGAAGGCATTCGCTGTCTGCAGGACGGTGGCCTTGTTTCCATGACCGGGGATATTATCTGGCGCGATGATCAACGACAGCGGGATGTTGATTTCCTCGGTGGTAGGGCGAGTATTCCTGAAGCACCATATATCTTTGCCCTGGTTTCCGGTGCTCCTATCTTCTGTTTTTTTAGCTTTCGCACGGGGAAGAACAGCTATCGCTTTGTCCTCTCAGACCCCATATACATTAAGAATGAAAAGAGGAATGAGCGGGATGCGCATATTCAGACAGCTGCCCAGCAATATGCTGATTTGCTGGAGCAGCAGTTAGTTGCCCATCCTCTGGAGTGGTATCACTTTGATCGCTTTGTGAAGTAGCTGTACGCCTTGCACCATTACCCTATTCTTTTCTTTCAGCCCGCACCTTGTGCTGTATATACTGAATGATTGTCAACAGAGCAAAAAGCGCAGCAGTTAGTTCCATCATCTCTTCAATATTTTTGATAATGGGTGTTGAAGAACTGTTGAAAAAAGATGCCCGATCTAATAACTGTGAGGTGAGAAGGTAGGTTCCCCAGAGACAAAAGGAAACAACAAAGGGTTCTCCTTTTACAAACAGGGAAAACAGCCTGAGTGTATATTTGGCCAGCAGATAGAGAACACTCAGGGCAAAAATAGCAAGGACTGCCAGAGCAAGAACTTTCAGCTCTATTGGTGCTGCTGATACTGTATAAAACTTCATATTTGTTACATTATGCCACTCTTCGGCTAATTTATGCAGATCCGCTTCCCTGAAGCAGTAGACCTGATAAATATACATCAGGATGCCCCAGTCGATCGCTTCCCGTTTACTCTTTGCGTTGAAAAGCAGCCAGAGCGTTCCGGCCTGTCCTGCCAGAATAAAAACTATTGTCCAGGTTGAGGCCCATCCACTGTCTAAAGAAAAGGCCAATGGGGAAAATGTTTTTGTAGCAATATGGTGTAAAATAAAATAGTTGAAGGTTATAAATATTGCGACCAGATTAATGCTGTTGGCCTTTATTGCTGCTCTTTTATCAAGACAAAAATTCACTATTACATCCTTCCTTTCATGTACTGGTTTTTTTTAGGCTAAGCACGCACTTCCGGCATTGTGAAGATTGTTTTTCTAAATGTCTACAGGAACTACAATCCCGGGTTATGAGTGCCAATATTTCGCTTCAAGGGCAGTCAGATTCCAAAAGTTCCCCTTCGCTGGTTATATCAGGATGGGAACCAATGTTATCAATACCTCATTGTTATCTGTAGCCAAAATTTCTCAGTGTTAGTTTTGTATTCATCGGCATTGTAGTTGGCGTATACAGCCTGAAGTGTATAATGCGTACCGAATTTCTTGGTCAGCATGACATCAAATTCCGTACCATAATCGCTGCCGCCCGTGTCGGCCTGAAAGTCATGAAAAAAGAGATTAAGTCCTACTCCAGCAATATTCGCACTCAAATTTCCGTACAGATCACGTAAACCGTCAGCCGGTGTAGTTAGAAACATGTCAGCCCAGCCGTTGAATCCGTGGTTGGTTCCCAGAGGTGTCTTAAAAGAAACGCCATTATCTTCACTCTGTACCTCGTAGGCAGCTTTTGCACTGATATTGGTCAACATGGAATCCTTATTTGGTATGAGGAGACCACCGGTCAGGTGATAATAATCAGCGCTGAAATCCTGCGGATTATCCTGGTAGTCCACCTGATTGGCATACTCTGCCGTATAAAGCAGTTTGAGGTTGTCTGCCACAGCAGGAGAACCGTTAAGACGCAGCCCAAGTGTCTGGCTGGAAAGAGCATAGGACGGAGATCCTGAATCGTCGGGGTCATTATAATCCAGCCAGTAGCCATATCCAGTGAGAGAGGCGATATTCTGCCAGCTATACTTCAGGTTGAGCAGGGGCGAACTCATATTCACGTTCTGACTGGTTATAGTACGAACATTCCAGAGATATGCTGCATTGACAGAAAAGTCGCCAATGGATTTGTTGAGCAGGGTCACTGCATCAAAGGTCTGTTCCATCTGACGCCAGGCAACAGCACCAATAAATCTCTGGTTGTCATAAACGATTTCCTGGCGACCTGCCTTGAGCATTGTATCGGGAATAGTATTAAAGGAAAGCCATCCCTGGTTCAACTCGCCCTTGGACGGGTCAGCGATGACCGCATATTCTGTTTTCCTGTTGAGCTTGGAGTTATAGTCATCCAGGAATATTGGTGTATTGCCCTCAAACTCGGCAAAGGCCTGGAAGCCGGCAAAATTTGGCGTCAGGTAGCCCAGGCGCAGACGGATGGGGTCTCCAGTAGCATTTTTAATACCATCCTGCGACACATGCTCAAAACGATAGCGCAGGTTCAGCTTGATCTGTCCCCAGTCCCCCTGCAGAGCATTTTCAATCCGTTCATCGGTGCTGCCTTCTGTTGCCAGAACAGCTCCAGCAGTTGTCAGCAATGTAAGAGTTGTCCCCAAAAAGAGTGCACCGCCTAAAGCCCATGATGTTCTGTAACTCTTTGTTAACTGTCTTTTCATTTCATTTCCCCATTGATGAGTTCAATACAACAACGTTACTTGAATACTGCCTGTCTTTGACAATCATATCGTTTCCAGACAGTCAATGTCAAATTAACCTGGTAACTCTATCTTGTCCGCTATTATGGCTGGTACTCCAACCGTCCGTGAGGAGAACTGAGGATGCGCTGAAGGATGCAGATATTGTACTCAGCGGTAAATCGTTACTCCTGAATTCGGAGTGGGTGGAAGATGTGCGGGCAGATAAAGCGCTGAATCGATACAAGTCGGAAGAGGGAACTGTTATTACTCATGCTTGTTTAACTTGGAATTTTTGTTATTATGAGAAGTTTATGATAATTGAACAATTAAAGCCTCGCCATGCTCTCAGTAATAAACGACTCAAGCCCATTAATGAAACATTTCAAACTATTCTCAGTGACAGTCTCTAAACAATCATTACGTACCTTTTTAAGGACGAGTAAAGGTGGTTATGAAATTAGCAGATGGTTATTTTATGAGGCATATTTAAAACATAAACACAGCACTTTACTTATACTCACATCATCTGGTCTGGCAGTGTTTTTTCAAATTTCTGTGTTCCTGGTTGCGTTAAAGTTTATCAGATCCTTTGGAGAGGCAGGTGATATTTCCATAGGTGGTTTCAATGTAACCAGGTTCACAGGGAATAATGTTCTGGCAAGTGTGACTTGTTACATTATCTTTGCCTTGTCAGCATCTGCTCTGTTACATTATTACAGCCGGATTCATTCCACAACCCTGGCACAAGGATTCAAACGGAAATGCCTGGGGTGGATCCTGGACAGCTTTTCTGTATATCCTTTTTTTGGTTACCCAAAACTTGATTGGCTCAATAACGATAAAGTTGTTTCCCGATTATTTGAAATTGACATCCAGACCTGTAGCAGGGCAATCCGATCAATGTATTTACTACTGCTGCCTTCAACCTTTGTCTGTGTTTCGGCCGTGGCTCTTATCGTTCTCAACCCACGTATTTCTCTCTATGTTGGTTTTTTTTCCCTCATCGCTCTCTGCAGTCATCTACTTATATCTCACCAGGGCGTGCGCAATTCCATTCATCATGAAAAAATCAAATACAAACAAAGAGCTTTACGAAAATCCATGGTAAGCAGTTTGATCTCCGGTTCTGATGCCAATACGTTTACTGAAGTTGAACGTAATTTTAGCCGTTGCCATGAAGATGATCTCCGTTACCTGAAGAAAAACGAAGAGGCCATAGAAAGAACACAACTGTTTACCAGATTCTTAAGCGGTATTTTGCTGACATTTGTGATTGTGTATATGGCCAATAATATTGGTGACGAATCCTTTGATTTTATCGGAATCATCTTATACGTGATTTTACTCAGGTATTGTATGGCCTATTTTTTGACTGGCATTTCCATTGCAAGTCGCCTGAGTTCTGCTATTCCCAGTGTGAGACGAGTTATGCAGTTAAAAAATATACTTACCGTCGCAGAAATACCGACACCTGAAACTAAAGAGTATGCTACACTGAACTATGTAAATCTTTCCGGAAAAATCTGTGAATATACCCTTTCGACGCAACAACCGATCCTTATCCTGGCCAACACCCCCTTTGACCGGTTCACAGCAGGCCGATTGATGAGGTCTGTTCAGGGAACCAGGGGGTGTTCATTTGTTTCGGGGGGCAGGAAGATCCAAGGTGTAGCCTCCACAGCACTCTTCTTTCCCACTCTGCAAGACGATCTGTCCATGAGTGTAATGCTGAACAAGCAAATATGGCTGCACGGTATTTACATCTGGTGCGACATTATGGATGTCACCCAACTTCCACCTGAAGCAATGCATATTTTTCTTACGATAACAATGAAGGATGGCCAGTTAATCGGGGGCAAATATTCTGAAATACATTCACTCCTTCCGGATAGCACACATTCCTCAAATGACCACATAAAACCTTGAGAAACCAGTAGCCTGTGACCAACTGGCCTTTATATGAAAAAGCAAACAACCCCAACCCCCATGATCAGTGTTATTGTCGCCACATATCAGCGCGAGGATTACCTCCGCTTTGCATTGGAGAGCATCACTAAGCAGACATATCGCGATTTCGAAATTATTGTAATTGATGACGGTTCCACAGATAGTACAAAAGAAATCATTTCTTCAATACCAGATATCAGGTACTTTTATCAGGAGAATAGCGGAGTCTCAGTGGCCAAAAACAGGGGGGTAGCCAGGTCACGTGGATCCTTTATTGCCTTCCTGGATTCCGATGACCTCTGGCACCCGGAAAAGCTCGAAAAGCAAATGGAAATATTAAACAGCTCCTCCGGGGTGGACATGGTATTCTGCCATGCTGAGCAGTTTATTGACAAAGACGTTTCTGCAGACAAAAGGAAAAAGCTCTACTGTCCGGTAGCACCCATGCCTGCACTTGTCAGTAGTACTGTACTGATCTCCCGGAGAATTTTCGATATGGTCGGTGATTTCGATACGGCTCTCCGTGTCGGAATTGATGTCGACTGGTACCTGCGTGCAAAAGATGCAGGTCTCAGAATTGCTTTACAACCAGAAACACTTTTTTACAGACGTATTCATCCAGGCAATTCAGGTTACCTCAATAAGACAAAAAAACAACAGCATGCACAGGTTATCAAGGCTCATCTGGAAAGGATGAGGGCAGCTGGTAAGCTAACACGTTCAGAATAGTATGAAAAATAAAGAAACTGCAGAAAATTTCCAGGCGAAGTATTTTACTAAATCTTTAGCACTGTTCAAAGAGGCTAATCAAACAAGTAAATCCTCATCTGAGGTTTTTATAATTCTTGCTGATACTACCATCAGGCTCTGTTTCAGTAGTTCTGCAATACGCGACAAACTTCTGCCGGCACTGGCACATCTTCAAGTGGTTAAGGACGTTTGTGGAAAAGCGGAGTTTAGTTTTTTCCTCTGGGATTCACATTCATCAGGGGTTTCCATGCTGCCACCACCATGTGAGAGAAGTCATTTCACAGACAGGGGTGATATCTGGGGATTTCAGCCGACACGATATCGCTTTGCTTTCCATTATGGTGAATTTTCACTTAACCTTTTTGACAACAAAACAAAGCAGGCTATTTTCTGGGTAAAAAACCCAGACCATCTCCCTTACTGGACATCTGCAGCTCCTCTCAGGACTATTTTTCACTGGTGTATGGAAATGAAAGGATGCCAATTGCTTCACGCAGCGGCCATTGGCACCGACAAAGGCGCTGTACTCCTCACAGGAACAGGAGGGAGTGGTAAATCAACCACTGCACTCACAGGACTTTGTAATGCAATGGACTTTGCTGGCGATGATTACGTTGTTACCCGCTTATCTCCAAGTCCTTCTGTATTCACACTCTACAGCAGTGCAAAAATTAATCCGGATAATACTTCTGCTTTTCCAAAACTGAAAAAACTTATAGTACATAACGGTTCCGGGGAGGAAAAGGTCGTCTTTAAGCTTTTCCCAGATCTGCAACGACAGATCCCAAAAGAAATGCCATTGGTGGGCGTTCTGGCACCACGTATCAACCGGTCGACTCAAACGACCATAAGCTCTCCTGCCCACCGAAAAGAGATTGAACGCGCCGCCAGTTTAACAACAGTTTCCCAGCTCCCTTATGCTGGAAAGTACACGTACGAATTTATAACAGAACTTGTTAGAAAGCTTCCTTCATTCTATTTGAACCTTGGCCTGGATTCTCAGGATATTCTCGATGTAATAAGAGACTTTATTCAACATCCTGAAGGCGGGCTCTCTAAAACAGAAACAGTGGCAGCAACGGATACAGTTCTCCCGTCGCTTACCGTTATTATTCCCGTTTTCAACCGGGAAAAAATAATTGCCGAAGCACTGGACAATATCCTTTCCCAAAAGTACCCCGATGTTGAAATCATAGTTGTTAATGATGGCTCGGAAGACAATTCTGAGGAGATAATATTAGGATATAAGGATGTCATCAGGTATTTCGGTCAGGAAAACTGTGGCCCTTCCCAGGCAAGAAACAGAGGCATTGTAAATAATCGCAGTGAATATATTGCATTTCTTGACAGTGATGATTTGTGGCCGGAAGAGATGTTGAAGTATCTCGTTGAATCGCTGCACACTGATAAGGATGCAGATGTTGTACGTGGCTATTGTCAGCTTGCTTCGCTTGATGAAAATACAGGAGAATATGAATTCGTTGGCAACCCTTGCGAAAGCTTTCCAAATTATATCACCGGGAGTGTTTTCCGAAAAACTGTTTTCGATCGTGTCGGTCTGTTTGATCCTGATTTACGATTCGGTGAAGACAATGACTGGTTTAACCGTGCGGAGGAAATGGGTATCAAAGTAAAGCGCCTCAGCTGCAGTTCTGTTATCGTTAGAAGACATGAAACGAACATGACGAAGGGAAGAAATCTTGTCGAACTCAATGTTCTTCGAGTATTCAAAAAAGCGTTGGATCGGAAGCGATCCCTTGATATTGGTAAGTCATAAGAGCAATGGCTTGACAGTTGACATCGTTAAGCCCCTATGTTTTCATGGACAGACAGTTCTCCAATTCCTATGGCCTTAACTCAAGAGAAGTTTAAGATGATTCTATCAACATTGAATATTACCGAAAATGACGTTGTCTATGAAGAGTACGAAGACGAAATGATCTTCCTTCATCTCAAAAATGGTTACTATTATACACTCACCAATGAGGGGGCAGACTGTGTTATTGCCTTGCTGCGCTCGGCATCTGTTGATGAAGCTTTCACCTGGCTGAAAGAAAAATATGAAACTGACGAGACGTCACTCCATTCATATTGCAAGGATCTGGTTACGGAATTGATTCAAGAAGAATTGGTCCATGAACGGAAAGACAAACAAACTGATGATGGAATCCTTGATGGATTTTCCGGTGTTCCGAAGAAATTACAGTCATACCACCTCGACAAGTATGAAGACATTCAGGATATCCTGAAATTTGATCCCGTCCATGAAGTAAATGAGGATGGCTGGCCAAGTGTCATCGAATAAGTCCTCCCATCCTCTTGCCTCAAACTTCCCCGATGCAAGTCAGGAAATGCTGCTTAAAGCGGCTCTGTTTTCAGGCGAAGAAGCAATTGAAAATTGGAAAACCTGGTCCGGTTCTGTAGATATTGATACCCTGGATGGGGCCTCGTTCAGGCTTCTTCCCCTCCTCCACGCAAATCTTGTAAAACACAATATCACTACCCCGGCAATTGGAAAGCTCAAAGGTATTTCACGTTTCCACTGGTGTAAGAATCAGATCCTCATCAACAAGATGCTCAGTTTGATAGCTGCACTGAGAAACGAACAGATCGACGTGATGGTACTGAAGGGTGGTGCCTTGATTTTTCAATATTACAAGTCTTCCGCACTCCGTCCCATGAGTGATTTTGATATTATGATCCCACGAGACAAGATAGCAGATGCTGTCGCGCTTATGCAGGAGATTGGCTGGAAACCTGTTGGCAAGCTGATGATATCGGACCCGGCCGTACAGGCAAAAAGACACGGTCAGTCATTTGTAGATGGACAGGGGAATGAATGCGATCTGCACTGGACCCCACTATTCACGGCAACCTGGGACAGAGCAGAAGCTCTCTTTTGGGAAACCTCAGAAGAGATACAGGTAAAGGAGAATGTCTTCCGGGTACTTGGGCCAACGGAACAACTGTTTCACACGGTTATCCACGGCGGGTATTATAACCAGATGCCTCCCATAAGATGGGTGGCCGATGCATGGCTGATTTTAGAGCAAGAACCCAATCGGATCGATTGGAAGCATCTGCTTGAGTTGGGAACGATCTACTCATACACAACAATTTTACAACGCGGTCTTCTATATCTGTCAACTGATTTTGGAGCAAACATTCCCCCTGAAATTCTCTCCATGATCTCCAATAAAAAAATCACCCTGCGGGAAAAAATTGAAATTCGTGCCCTTTCCAAAAAAATACCATCATACCGTATCGATCTTTTGCTTTTAAAGATCTGGTTCAGGCATAGTCAGCAAAGAAATAATGCATCCTTTCTTTCACAACTCGCGACCTTCCCCTCTTTTTTTAAAGCCTATATCTCCATTGAAAAGTGGTCGCAGCTCCCCTCCTTTATCGTGAAACGGTACAGAGGCATATAGTGAAAGCAAAACCTGCCCTATACTTATGGAAGATGTTTCCATGTCATAGATAGAGCGTGTGAGAATTTATTTATGTTCAAGGCATCCAGTCTCAAAGCAATTGCCCGTCGTATCCTTGGGTTTTCTAAAAAACAAGCTGTAAAGAAGATTTTTATTCAGCTTGCAGATGGGACTCTTTTTCACCAGCATTCACTTGAAATAGAAATTGTAGATCACTGCAATCTTACCTGTGGTGGATGCAATCACCTCTCCCCCGCAATACCCAGAAGATTTGAATCAGCAGAGAGAATACTAGGGGACTTAAGCACGTTAAAACAACATATGCGTGTGGAATGCGTAAAATTACTCGGCGGTGAACCCCTTCTCCACCCCGACATTGAAGCAATCGTAGCAGCTGTCAGAAAAAGTAACATAAGTAATAAAATAATACTGCTGACAAACGGGACACTTTTATCCAGAATAACCGATGGATTACTGGAGATTCTTGATGGTGTAGAAATCTCCCAATATCCATCAATGCAAAATTCAGCAGAAGAAATCGCCTTGTTGCAGAAACGTGCTGAAAAGTATTCTGTTACAATTTCAAGCTTTTACTTTCGCACTTTTCACAAATCTTTCGCCTTCAAAGGAACTGAAGACAAAAAGCTTGTTCAACGGATATTTAACACATGCAGGAAGGTACACTTATGGGGATGTTATGCGGTTTATGAGGGGTATCTTTTTAAATGTCCACAATCCATATATCTGGCAAAAGTTATTCCGGAGTTACAACACGATCCCCATGGAGATGGATTGAGTATTCACTCTTGTGGCGATTTCTCCAAAAAAATCATCCCGTTTCTGACCAGCCGCACCCCTCTCAATGCGTGTACGTTTTGTGTAGGAAATGTGGGTCACATCAAAGATCATCATATGACACAACGAGACGTGTGGAAGTCTCAGTACGAGGTGAGCACTGAGTCTGTTGTCGACCATGACCTGTTAAAAAAAGCTGAAGCGGATATCGCCATTCGCGTGGGTTGCCGCAATGGAGTACCTTTTGAGTCTTAAAAATCTTTAAACCAGCCAGATTCCCGTGTATCTGCAGCCGTTTTTATAAATCCTGCGATTCTTGCCGGAGCAATTGACATCATTTTTCGGATACGGGCAATGTTAGAGTTTGCTGTTTTCGGAGGGATGGAAAGTTGTTCGTAACACTCGTATCCATCAATATACCTGAGTATTTTTTGCAGGGATGCCAGATGAACGTCATCAAAAATAATAATCCCCCCCACCACCAACATGCGGTTGATATAAAAGAATTCTAACAGTACTTGATCGAAGGTGTGGTGTCCGTCAATAAAAACAAAATCAAAGTCTAATTTTTGCTCTAGAAAGCGAGGTAAACACAATTCGGAAAGAGTTTCATGCAAGGTGACCCGTGAGAGATACCCTGCTCTGCGCAGATTTACCTTACCAATACCTTTCCATACGTCGGATTGATAGGCGTCAATAATATGATAGTAGGCAGTTTCATTGTCTTTAATCGCATCACATATGTATAAAGACGAGACGCCATAGGCCAGACCAATTTCCAGTAATTGTTTTGGCCTATATTGCTTTATCCAGCTTTGAAGCAGTGCGCCTTCAAAATCAGGTAGTTGCGAATGCAGTGCCATCTTTTTTCCATCAGCTTGCGTCACCGTGTTGGATTGAATGATATCTGCTAAAATTTTATTCATACCGGGGTATGCTTCTTGTCAGGAATAATTTGGAACATCTCTTGTGTCGATTGTTGTTGAGACTACAGGATCTGTGCCCCCCTTCTTTTCAATTCATTGTACTGGACTGGAGAGGACGATCCCTGTTTGCTAAAGTGTTTTAACCATATGCCCATACTGGGTATCTCTTATGTACTCAAGTATTTCATCGTAGTTTTTTAAGATTTCACGATATGATCTGGTATCAGTTTTCCTGAAATCACTCTGTACTGGTGTCGACTCCAGACCTAGATAAGAAAAAACCCTGTCTGCTGCCTGTTGGTGGAGATGAGCACCTTTCAGATCCCCTTCATATTCAATCTGCAAGAAATCAATCCCCTGAAGAGATGCCTCTTCAAAAGCACACCAGCGTTCTCGTGTTTTCAAGGAGTGCTCTAATCTCGCTAAAGGGATAGTTACTTTATACGTGGGAACTACAAACCCGGGTTTTGAATGCCAATGTTTCGTTTCAAGGGCAATAAGATTAGAAATCGTCTGTTCAAACAGATTGTTTCTTTTCAGGTAAATTATTTTCCAGCCTGTCCTTGAGAGTCGTTGGATCGCTTTTTGCTTATTTCTTAAATGAAAACAAAAAAGCTTAAAACCATACACTTTTGTCTTCGCTAATCTCCTTCGATAGTTGAAGAAAGGGTATGGGTACAATTTGACAAGCGAACAAAGTCTGTTAGAAGGAAGATAGCCCCAGTCAGACTCCAAAAGTTCCCCTTCGCAGGTTATCTCAGGATGTGAATCAATGAGATCAATAAGCAGTGTACTTCCAGATCTTGATTGACCATAAACAATAAATTTCCGTTGCGTTTTCTTGCTCATCTTATTTTGGCAGAAATCCAATGCTGCTTATCTTTGATCCAGATACAAAGAAAGAATTTTTTTATAAGGACTGTTGCCATCGCTGTCTTCTTTGCGTAGCTGGTTCAGACCATTATTGAGCCACTGTATGGTGGCGTCATCGGTTTCTTTGTTGAAGGCGTAGTAGAGGTGGACTTTTTTTAAGATGAATACTGTTTCATAGTCATTTGGGTTTAGCCCCATTTTTTGCATGGTGTATCGGGTGGAGTCGGTGTTAAACGCCAGTAAGTCAATGCGCCCGATTGTCAGTTTATTGATGTTTTGCTCGGGTTTGGTCACTCGTTCCAGTTTGTCAGTTGGATAGCCCGCCTGAATGAGCAGCTGTTCTGGCGCTCCTTCACGAATAGTACCAATGCGAAGTGTTTTTAGATCGTTGAATGAGTTAACAGTGATGTTGTTTTTTTTGCTGGCCACCAGGCCAATGGTCAGCTCGTAAATGGGGCCCACCCATTTAAACAGGTCTTCACGTTGTTCTGTTCTGGCCATGGTGAAAAGGGCGGTGTGCGGGGTGTGTTGAACTATTTTGTAACCACGGGGCCAGGGCACCATCTCTATCTCACTGGCTTGCATTGCCTGCCCGTTTTCCTCGCTGAGTTTAAGCAGGATGTCAACAGCAATCCCCTGTATTCTGCCATCCTGTATAAAGTTGTAGGGAGGATTTTCTTCTATCATATAGCGGATCTTTTCTCCACTTCCCTGTGCAATAGTCACAGAAGCAAGAAAGATAATGAGAATGATAAATAGTTGTCTGAACATGGCGATATATTTTGTTGGATTCCCGGGTGGTTTCTACAGTTTTATGATTGAAGGCCAGTCTGCAAGATCTGAGAGAATAGCCCTGTCTCTGGTATTGATTTTCGGTTCCATCACTTTCTCTGCCAGCAATTTCTGGTATTGTGCCAGGGTTATTCCACAGTCAGCTTCCGGATTTACAAGTCTGTTATGACGAAATGTTTCCCAGCGTTTACGCTCTTCCTGTGACAGACTTTGCGGCCAGTTGCGGGCGCGGTAGCGAAACAGCATTTCAGGCAGGCGGGGATCATCAAACTGCATGCGGGTGCTGCTTAAATCTTTTGGGGCCATATCAACGAGATCATTCATCTTGGTTCGGTCCAGGTTGGAGAAAAAACCACCACTGTAAAGACTTTGATCCGGGTCGGAGATGGGTGGAAATTCGCGTGCTTCGTGGACGTCCTGGATTTTTTTTGTAAGTTTTGGATTCCCTCGCAGTTGTTTGGCGTATGTTTCTGCGAGCGTGGTGTCAATCTGCCAGCGCTCTGCCTCCGGAGGCTTCATGGTGGCCATGGGCGCAATCACCGGACATTTGTTGATATGTACTGTTTTTAAGGGAATTCGTTCCTCTCCCTCCGGCAACTCTTCTCTACTGACGAATAAACGTTGCTGGATTTCCTCCACACTGAGTGTCAGCAATGGCTCAGGGTCGTGGCGCAGGTCAAAGACGATAATTCCATTGTTGTTTGTGGGGTGTGCAGCCAGTGGAATGACAGGGGAAATGCAACCAAGTTCTGCCGGGTACATGGAGGAAACATGCAGCAGCATCGTTTGCTTTTGCAGGTTCAGTTGCTCTGCAATTTTCTGTTTGTTACGCATCTCAAAGAGATATTCATAAAGTTTTGGCTGACATTTGCGTACAAGACGCGCCATTTCAATGGTGGCATACACGTCTGAGAGGGCATCGTGTGCCCCTTCGTGGCTGATATCATTTGCCCGGGTGAGTTCTTCCAGGCGAAAACTCACCGTACCGTTTTCGTGGTGTGGCCATTCCATGCCTTCCGGGCGCAGGGCATGGGTGAGGCGTAGCATGTCTATGATATCCCAGCGTGAATTCCCATGCTTCCATTCCCGTGCGTACGGGTCAAAGAAATTGCGATAGAAGCCGTACCGGCTGAATTCGTCATCAAAACGAATGGAGTTGTAGCCCACTCCACAGGTGCCGGCCTGCATAAATTCTTTGTGGATTTCAGCCATAAATTCGGCCTCGCAGACCCCTTCTTCCATGGCCTTCTGCGGCGTAATACCTGTCACCAGACAGGCCTCCGGGTTGGGGAGGATGTCGTCTGCGGGTTTGCAGTACTGTACCAGAGGCTTGCCGATGATATTGAGCTCGGTGTCGGTACGGATTCCTGCAAACTGGGCGGCCCTGTCTCTTCTGGGATCCGCCCCCCATGTTTCATAATCATGCCAGTAAAGAGTTGTTGTCATATTGTTGTCCGGAATTGGTAATATGTCCTGGTAGCACCATTTTATCACTTGTGCTTATCAAGGTGAAGCTTTTTAGAAAATAATCTTTTTAATTTACGTACAAACTGTGTAGTATCATAATTCTGGTCGAGTCCTTAAAATATCACGAACATTACTCTTTTAGTAGAAAAATATACACCATGACAAGAGATGAGCTGGAAAAGAACATTGTAACAATCTTAGTTGATGAGTTTGAGTTTGAAAATCCTGGCCTGAGCGATAACCTTCGTGATGATCATGGCTTTGATTCAATCGATGCCATTGAACTGCTGGCAAAAATAGAAGAGATGCTTGGTTTTCAATTGACCAGAAAAGAAAAAGAACAGGCCATGACCATCCGTACCATAAACGATATCCTGGATTATATTGAGTCCATGCAGGATGCTCACCAAAGCTGATTTATTGATTCCATGCCAAGACGAGTCGTCATAACCGCCTGTTCCGCCATCACTCCCATAGGCTACGGAAAAAAAGATATTGTAGAGAGCCTGCGTACAGGCAGGTCAGGGGTTAAACCCTTGCGTGATGATGGCTTGCTCACCGACCATATCCACTCGAAGGTCTTTGGCACCGTTGATTATACCATTGATTATGGCTTTCCCAGAAAAGATACCAAAACCATGGGCCCTGTTGCCTACTACGCCTGCCAAGTGGCAAAAGATGTACTGGAAGATTCCGGCCTGAGCCAGGACTTTATCACTTCCGGTCGCCTGGGTGTTTCCTTTAGCTCAACCCATGGCAGTCCGACGATTCAGCGGAATATTTACAAAACCTTCTTCAGTAACCTGAAAAACGAATTTTCATCCATCGGTGCTGTGGATTATCTGAAATCAATGGTGCACACCACGGCCGTAAATATAACCCGTATGTTTGGTATAACCGGGCGGGTGATTGCCTCTTCCACCGCCTGCACAACCTCCAGCCAATCCATTGGCTTTGGCTATGAAATGGTAAAGTATGGTATGCAGGATGCCATGATCTGCGGAGGGGCTGATGAGTATGATACAACAACCGTTGCGGTCTTTGATAATCTGCTGGCCTGTTCCGTGGATTACAACGATACTCCCGAATGTACACCACGTCCCTTTGATACCAAGCGTGACGGGTTAGTGGTTGGTGAGGGTGGGGCGGCTGTGTTGCTGGAAGAATACGAGTCGGCAAAGGCCCGGGGTGCGAATATTATCGGTGAGGTTATCGGTTTTGCCTGTAATAATAATGGTGGTGACCTGATCCTGCCAAACCTTGAGGGGATTACCACCACTCTGCGTCTGGCGCTGCAGGATGCAGGAATCAGTGCGGAGGATGTGGATTTTATAAGTGCCCACGCCACGGCGACCAAGATGGGTGATGTTATTGAATCCCAGGCCATTGACAAGGTTTATGGTGATAAGCCCCATGTGATTGGGTTAAAGAGTTATATGGGGCATACCATGGGAACCTGTGGTGCCATAGAGTTGATTCTCAGCCTGTATATGATGGAAGAGGGATTTCTGGCTCCAACGCTGAATCTGGAAACCGTTGATGAACGTTGTGCCATGTTGCGTCATGTGCGGAAGCTCACTGAAGTGAAGACCAGAGTGGCAGCCATCCAGAATTTTGCTTTTGGTGGTGTAAATACCTGCCTGATTATCCGAGATGTCCGGGAATAGTCTGCAGCCAGGCGGAAGGGGAAATCCTGTGAATGGGCTGCTCAATGTGCTGGTTACCCTTATCTGCTGGGGATATTTTATCTTTGCCTTTCTCTTTTTCTTTGCCTTTTTTTATCTTGCCTCGTATCTCTTTGCAGCAGACAGGGAGAAATCTTTTCAATACCTGAATTTTCGTTTTTTTAGAGGCTTTTTATGGCTTTTACGAAGCCTTGCCCCACGTCATAGCTGGAATATTGACCCGCAGATTGCAAATATTCGAGGGTCCATAATTGTCTGCAACCATCTCTCGTATCTTGATCCTCTGCTCTTTCTTTCTCTGCTACCCCGGAATAAAACCATTGTCAAAACAAAGTTTTTCAAAGCCCCTGTGTTTGGCTGGCTTGTGGATATCTCGGGTTACCTGCCTTCTACTACTGAAGGCATATACGCGGGTAAAATGATTCAGCAGGTGGAAAAAATGAGTGTCTTTTTTAAAAGCGGGGGCAACCTCTTTGTTTTTCCGGAGGGAACACGAAACCCGGATGCAGGTATTGGGGCCTTGCATAAAGGTGTCTTCAAAATTGCCAGAATGGCTAAATGCCCGATTCACGTGCTGGGCCTGAGCGGTACCGATGTGCTGTTTACACCGGGAAAGTTTTTCTTTAATACCCGATTGAGAAACAAGATTTACCTTAAAATTATCGAGACGATCCCGTCCGACACGAAGCAGGGGACGATGACGGTTTCCATTCTTGAGGAAAAAGTGCGGTGCGCTTTCCAGAAACAAAAACTACTCTATGAGGGAAGGCTTGTATGAAAGTACTTCTGATTTCCATGCCCGATGTGGTGCCGGTACTTGTGCATGAGGCGGCGGTGCATATTCCAAACCTTGGTATTGCCAGTATCGGCGGGAATATTGATTCCTGTCATGATGTCTTTCTCGTTGATCTTATTCGTAAACGCCGTTCTGTAAAAAAATATCTGACAAAAATCATGGCTAAAACCCAACCGGATCTGGTTGGTTTGTCGGCCATGGCCTGGCAGTATGACACCTGCGTTAAGATAGCCCATTTGCTTAAAGAGCTGCGTCCCGAGACAAAGATAGTTATTGGTGGATATCATGCCACCCTGATGGCAGAAGAAATCGCAGAGACAGATGCGATGCAATGGATTGATTTTATCGCCCGGGGTGAAGGCGAAGAACTGTGCCGGCGTCTGGTGAATGCCCTGGCAGGCGATGATAGCTTTGCCGAAATTCCGTCCCTGTCCTATAAAGAAAATGGAAGTTTTGTCCATAATAGCCGGGCTGAAAATCTTGATCTTGCGACCATTAAGCGCCCCATCCGTGATAAACGCAGGTTGACCTGGGGTTACCATCTCATGAATGCAGGGATTGAGGCTCTGGAAACATCGAGAGGCTGTACCCGATCCTGTAATTTCTGTTCCATGAAAAATATGTATGGGCGCAAGTTTCGGGTCTATCCAATAGATCGGGTGATAGATGATATTAATGATATTTATTATAATCGAAAGGTGAAATCTATTTTCATTACCGATGATAATATGGTACTCAATGCCAAACGGGTGAAGAAACTTTGTGATGCAATCATTGCGCAAAATTACAAAAACCTGAAACTCTACGTCCAGGCTGACTGCGTGACCATGGCCATGCATGAAGATATGGTTGCGAAAATGGCTGCTGCGGGGTTTAAGTCTGTTTTCCTGGGCATTGAAAATGGTTCTAAAAAGAATCTCAGTGCTGCAGGAAAAGGTGATATTGTCCAGGCCTCCAAACAGGCCATTGCCAACTGTCATAAGCATGGGATGATGGTGATTGGCGGGCTGATCTTTGGCTTTCCGGAAGATGACGAGCAGTCTATCATAGAAAACTACGAGTTTTTTAAGGAAATCGGAGCGGATGCGGCCTATTGTCAGATTATTACGCCCTATCCGAAAACCGGTATGCGGGAAAATCTTCTGGCCGAGGATCTGATCACCAACAAAAACGATCTGAAAAAATATAATGGCCTGTGGGCAAATGTGCGTACCAAATATTTGAGCAGCGATGAGTTACAGTATCAGTTCTGGTACCAGAGACAGGTTGTACTCGGCTGGTGGAATCCACCCGCATCTTTGCGCAAACAGGGGCGGCTCTGGACATGGATCTGGCGTTTTCTGATGAAACCATTCCTGAAATTGCGTTACCGGCGGATTATGAAAAAGATTGGCTGGGAAGGACGATTTAAACTGGAAATCCAACGCCTGGAACGGATGAATTACTTCAAAGATCTCGAAAAATATTAGAATAGTATAAAAAATGCAATTATATAATCTTGAATTTACAGAGCAGGAAATAAAAGACGCAGTGGCCGAAGACCGGCTGCTGTCCATGGAAATTGAATTTAGCCGTATCTGCAATTTCCGTTGTTCATACTGTTATGTGCCGGAGAAAAAAGAGTGTAAAGGTGAGCTTTCCCGGGATGAGATGAAGGATGTTATTTTGCAGGCCAAAGAGCTGGGCGCAGGAAAAATCATTATCCTGGGCGGTGAACCCAGTATCTATCCCCATTTGCCTGAAATGTTGAAATTTATTACCGGGCACGGTTTTGAAATTGAAATGTTTACCAATGGTACTGGTGTTGATCAGGAGCTTGCCAGGCTCCTTGCAGAGCTGAACGTACGTGTGGTTTTAAAACTCAATTCCCGAAACCCTGAAATTCAGGATAAGCTGGCCGGAAGAACGGGTGCCTACGATATCATTCAGAAGGCATTTGGCCATTTAAAAGATGCCGGGTATCCGGCAGAAGATAAGTTTCTTGCCCTGTCCACCATTATCTGCCAATCTAATTTTGACGAGTTACCGGAGTTATGGCAATGGGTACGGGATCAGCAAATCGAACCCTATTTTGAAGTACTCACTCCCCAGGCCAACGCCCTTGAAAACCTCTGGCTGCAGGTTGACTCTGCCCAGTTAAAAGATCTTTTTGCTGAACTCTCAAGAATAGATAAGGAAAAATATGGTCGCCAGTGGGAACCGCAGCCGCCACTTGTGGGAAATAAATGTATGCGCCATCAGGTGTCCTGCCTGGTAACTGCCACGGGTGAGGTTATGCCTTGTGTAGGGGTGACCATAGCTCTTGACAATGTTCGTAATGAAAAACTTGGCAATATCCTTAAGAATAGTCAGGTCGTTAATGACTTAAAAAACTTTCGGGAGATGATCAAGGGAGAATGCCGGGATTGTGAAAAGGCCCATGAATGTTATGGATGCCGTGGCGCAGCCTATCAGCTTACCGGAGATTACCTGGCGTCTGATCCTACCTGCTGGCGTAACCAGAAGTCGTGAAATTTGTTTGAGATTGGCTACTGGGCCTGAACATAGGTAGCCAGTTCATCAATCGTTGTCACGTGACGTCGAAAGGATTTCGAGTCAGGCAGGCGTACGTTAAATTCCTTTTGTAAACCCACAGAGATCTGCAGAGCATCCAGGGAATCCAGTCCCAGGCCGCTCGCATCAGAGAAAATCTGCACATCATCTGCAAAATCCTCAGCTCTGATATGGTCAATATCACACTCCTTGAGAATCATCTGTTTCAATCGTAATTTCAGTGCTGCTGTATCTGTTAAATCGTTCATTGTTTTATAAAGTAGAAGAGAAAAATTTTATCAGGCGTTCATTCGTCTGGTGGTAATAAAGGCTGCCAGCAGCAGAAGGGCCATGCCAAATCCGCTGAGTGCCAGTGACTCCCGAAGCACTTCCTGTGCACCGTATCCACGCAGGAAGATATCAAGAAATCCTTCAAGCCCCCAGGACATTGGTGAGATATTGGCAAATGTCTGCATGGATTGCGGCATATAAAATTTGGGTACCATGACTCCGCCAATGGCTCCAAAGAGGATATTTATGAGTCCCCCAACCGTTGTTGCCTGTTCAACGGTGTGTGCCAGTACGGCAATAAGTACTGATGTGCCAATTGCTGCAATACTCAACGACAGAGATACCATAGCCAGTCCCAAAATGGAATGGCCAGGAGTCAAGGCATCCCCACCTAACAGGGGGACAATATAGACGCCGGCTCCTATCATCAGTAACACCTGGAGTTGATTAATGACGATGTAGGGGACAATCTTCCCGGTAAACAGTGCAGGTATCGAAATATTCATGCTGGCCATACGCATCAGCGTATTCTGCTTCCGTTCATTGATAAAAATGGTGGACATGGGGATGATGACAAAAAACATGCCGAACACAATCCATGACGGAACAGACTGCTGGGTAGAGGTGGGTTGCTCGTTTTTCTGCATTCCCCGGTAATTGATCTGCAGCAGTTCTTCTGCAATAAAGTTATCCAGATCCAGTTGCGGAGCTGTGTCCGGGAGAAAAGGTGCAATCTCCTTCTGGATCTGCAGAAGGCGCAGGCGCATGATATCCGCGCTGATTTTTGCCTGGAAAATCAGCACCATCTCCTGTTTGACGTCAGGTGCGGCCGACAGTTGGAGAAGGGGGGCTGCTTTTTTCTCCAGCAGGCTGGCGGAGAAGCCTTCAGGGATGGTCAGGCTCAGGTGAATGTCCCTGTTGTCGCCTTTTTTGGGCTTGTATAAAAAAGAGCTGGTGGCCATAAAGTCCTGGAGGGTCTTGCTGTCCAGGCTGTTGTCGAGGTCAATGACCTCATAGCTTAGCAGGGCACGCTCGCTGTTAAAGGTATCTTTTAGAGCCATGCTCATGATCAGTATGAAAATAAAAGGCATGATAAAGAGTGCGGCCAGGCTATGTTTATCCCGCAGTACAAGGCTAAACTCTTTTTGCAGCATCTGCTTCAGCATGTTGCTTTCTGCCTTGTGGTGAGTTTGAGAAAAATACTCTCAAGGGTTGTCTGCTGACCGTCTTTTGTGAGCAGGGTGGCAACGGGGGCATGGCAGATAATTTTCCCGTGGTGGATGATGGCCGCCTCGTCACATATCTGTTCAATTTCCTGCATATAGTGTGAGGTGTAGATAATGGTTTTACCTGCGTCTTTAAAGGAATGGATGGTCTGCAGGATACTGTTACGTAATTCGGGGTCAATGCCGGCGGTGGGTTCGTCAAAGTATATGATTTCCGGGTCGTTGAGCAGGCCGATAGCGATATTCAGACGCTGTTTTTGTCCTCCCGAGAGCGCGTGGGCCCGTTGTTCCAGCATGTTATCAAGACGGTTGGTGGCAATTGCCTGTTCGATGCTCTGCCTGAGTTGTTTTCCCCGGATGTTCTGGATTCCGGCAAAAAAACGCAGGTTTTCCATTACGGTCAGGTTCTCATAGAATGCAAAGGACTGGGGGATAAACGAGCTGCGCTGACGTATTTCCCTGAGGTTTGTTTTCAGCGGCAGGCCAAAAATTGAAATTTCACCCTGGTTGTAGGGTGTCAGGCCATTGAGGATGGAGACCAGGGTCGTTTTGCCTGCCCCATTTTGGCCAAGGAGACCCAGGATGGTCCCTTTTTGCACGCGAAGATTGATACCGTCAAGGGCAGTGTGCTGCCGGTACTGTTTCGAGAGATTTGTAATGGATATCATATGCGAATCAGTTTCTTATACACTTCTTTTTCAGCATCTGCCACAGAGAACAATTTGTTGCTGACTGCCTGTAAATCCAGCTCTGTTTTCTTTTTTCCGCGAATGGATTTGGCAATCAGCATTGCAAAATCACGCCACTGGTCGCCAACCGCTGTCATCATCTGCGAATATTCAGTGAGTAGCGGATTCCCCAGAAGTTTTCCGGATTCCTGTAAAAAAGAGGCATAAATAAAGCGAAACCCCGCGCCACCCGTGCCGATTTCTTCCTGCATCCTGACAATATGTCCGAGGAAGAGCCTGGCATAGCGCGGGTCTTTTTTCTCGAGTTTGATAATTTTTCGGGCCAGTGCCCGAATACCGCGAACACCGGCAATGGGAGCTGGTGTTTTCAGCATTATTTTTGCATTTTTGCGGATGACTTTGGGGAGGATGTTCTCAAAATCTACGGCATCGGGAACGAATTCAGGATAATAGAGCAACCCTTTCGGGGCCATGACCCCTTTGACAAAACGTGCTTTTTCCAGGGCCGTAACTTCACAGCGAACAGGTGTTTCAAAAACAGGGTCGCTGATCAGATATTCCTCCTGTTCTTTTCCGTAAACAATAAGATTATGGCCGTTAAAGTGAAACTGCATCTCCGGTGGAAAATAGGGCAGCCAGTAGACAGATGACTGGGCGCCCACTATTTTTCCCTGCTCCAGGAGCTTGTCCAGGGCTGCTGTTCCCTTTTCCGGCTTGGAAAAGGTCTGCATTTTCATTTTGATGCCAATGTTTTTCTGCAAACCTTTAATAATACCACGTGGCGTACTGCGATAGGCGATCAGGGGCATGCCGCCAAGTTTGATAAAGGGAATATAGGCAAACATCAGGGCGCCTGCCAGGCCAAATACCATTGCCTCCGAGAGTTGCAGACCGTGGTGGCGTAACATCAGAGACATAACACCGCTTTCGCAATGGGCAAAATGGTCGTGGGTGAAGTGGCTGTCAGTCATTGCCTGCCGGGTGCTGCGCTGGGATTGTGCAGAGATCTTCTGCACAGATTCCCAATGCCTCGCTGTAGCGGCTGAGGATTCCGGGTTTTAGCCTGTTGAAGATTCCGGGTTTGAAATGGCGTTTGATCCGCCATTGAAAAAAACCGGTACTCTGGGCCAGCGTTTGCAAGTCCATGCGACGATCATACATATGGAAGTAGAGTGCTGAGCGTTTTGCATTCCTCACTTCTTTGTGTGCTTTACTGGCAAGTCGTTCAAGCTCTGTCAGTGCCTGCCTGGTGGCCTCTTCTTCAACTGTCCACCCCGAAGAGGCGATGATGTTGTATTCGCCATTCTCGTCGGTTGCATAGATTGCTTTTTTATTGCCCGAATAGGTTGAGATGTTCTGCTGGGGGACGTTGTTTTCTTCCATCTTATTCCACCGTGAGATGCATAAAGGCGGTGGAAAAACGCCCGCTTTCAGGTATATAGCAGAGGAGGGTTTCCCCTTTGTGGAGTTTGCCAGAGTGGAACAGTTCGTCCAGCATGATGTAGATGGACGCAGAGCCTGTATTGCCCTTTGAACTGAGGTTGGTAAACCACTTCTCTTGTGGAATCTCACAGCCCGCTTCCACCATTCCATCATATACTTTGTCACGGAAATAGCCGGAAGAGTAGTGGGGGAGAAACCAGTCTATGGAGTCAGCAGCCACTATTCCTTGTTTAGCCAGTGTCCGTAAGGGTTTTGTCACGGTATAGTGAATGATTTTTTCATTGAGGAGTTTTACGTCCTGTTTGATGGCAAAAACAGAATCGTCCATCCACTCTTGCGGCATGAAATTACGCCATCCGCTGAGTTGCTGATCTTCTGTTTTGCTTGCACCAGCGTACATACAGGTCGGGAGTTCACCTGCATATGACAGCTGTTTGATCCAGTCGATACGAAGGGAGATTCCAGTTGCTGCAGGGCTGTCACTCATCCACACGGCACCTGCGCCGTCGCTGAGCATCCAGCGGAGGAAATCTTTCTCAAAGGCGATCTCATTTTTATTTTTCTTCAACTGCTCTTCGCCTGAACTTGATTCTTCTGTAAACAGATGTCCACGCATAAGTGAGGAAACATTCTCTGACCCGGTGGCAATCCCGTTTTTGCTTTCGCCTGCACGAATGGAAAGATAGGCATATTTAAGGGCCATCATACCGGATAAACAAATCCCGGAGGTGGCCACGGCTTCACAGGGAGGAAGTTGCAGCTCCCCCTGCACCATAAGTGCGTGGTTTGGCATTAACTGGTCGGGCAGTGTGGTGCCACAGGCAAGGAGCTCAACATCGTTTAGTTCGCAGCCCTGTTTTTGCAGGTTGCTGACGGCATGTGCAGTGAGTTCTGTATTGCTGTGTGATGCTTTACCCGTTTTGGGGTCGATGGCATAATATCTGGACGTGATTTTATTGGAACGAAGAATCAGTTTTTTGGCCCTTGAAGGGCGTCCGTTAATTTCACCAAGGACAGATTCCATATCATCATTGGAGACGGGATCATTGGGAAGAAACGACGAGATATGTGTAATATAAACCTGTTGTGACATCTTTCTCTATTTTCCAGAAGGTTGTTCGTAGTAGTTAACAGCCTTTTTAATATGTTTTCTCCGAAAAGGGTAGAGAAGCTTGCGGATGATAATGTTAATGGGGACAATGGTGAGCACCAGAATCAGTAAAAAAAATGCATAGATGGTGATAACCACTTTGCGTGGTGCTGAGCCGGGTGCACCCGCTTTTTTTATCAGTTTGCTCCAGATGAGAAAACTTCTGTGGGCAATTTGTTCCGTGGCAATGAGTTTGCCTTGCACATTGACTGCGTTCAGACCTTTCAGCATTGGCTTGTGTTTTGTTTCATCATCCCGGGCAAGGGTAGTGCAGAGTCGTTTACCAAAGCGGGCCGCATCCTGTATTTCGTTCCTGGCAACACCCGCTTTTGGAAAGAACCAGAAGGCATCTTTTTTTCCGGTGAGCATCCAGCGGGGGGTGGTGACAAAGGTGTAAATGGATTTTCCCTGATCGGTGAGTACCACATTGTCCGTATGCCGGGCTCCTGCCTCACGCAGCAGTGATTTCATTTTTTCCTGGGCAATAAGCCACATATCGCGACAGGCGATGACGGTGATAACAGGTTTGTTGTGGAGAAGCTTTTTGGCCTGCTCGCTTTGCAAAAATCCTGTGATGGGGAGAGAAGGAGAAAGGAACCATACGGTGTAGCCAAGGATAATCAGGTCATACTCCTCATCAAGGTCAAGAGACTCTACTTCACAACCGTCCATATACACAGATTCAGGAAAGGTATCGAAAAACTCGTAGAATTTCCATGGGTAGGGAAACGGTTTGCCTGGTTTTATTTCTTTATATTCGCACTGGAGAGTACTGTCTTCCTGTAGGGGAGCAATAAAATGATCAAGCACATTTTTTAATTGTCCGCTTTGAGAATAGTAAAGTATGAGTACTTTTTTCATGTTAAAGAGTAATGTTGCTTTCGCAAAAAGCCAAATTTCGGGATGGGTTTGTAAAAAGCTTCATATTCGAGGCGCGGAAATTTAAAATCATTTCGGCGTACTAAGGTACGTTGAAATGATTTTAAATTTGCTGCAACAAAGAAGATGGAGTTTTTACGAATCCATCAGTAATGTTGCTGTTGTAACTGATCTTATTATTGTTTACTTCTTTGTACTGTAGTCGTGGCTTTGTTGCCATTGTTTTTCTTTTATGGACAGGCTCAGGGGAACAGCAGCTATAACTCGCTCATGATGATGACGTAGGACACAATGTAAGGTGTAGGATTAAATGAAAAAAGTTCTAATTATTGGTGCAGGCATCGGTGGTCTCAGCACAGGTATTATCCTCGCCGGTCTTGGCTTTGATGTGACTGTTCTCGAAAAAAATCGTCATCCCGGGGGCTTGTTGCGAAGTTATAGCCGTGATGGAATAGAATGTGAGGTGGGTGTTCATTATCTTGGTTCACTGGACAAGGGGCAGGTATTACGCACATTTTTTGACTATCTTGGGGTGACGGATGCTATTCCGGTTTCCCGCATGGGGCAGAATGGTGTCATCGACAGATATCTCTTCGACGCTCCGGCTACCCACCCCCCAAAGTTTGATTTGCCCGAAGGATTTGACGCTTTTGAAAACAACCTGCATCATGCCTTTCCTACAGATCAGTCTTGTATTCAGACGGTCGTTTCGCATATTCGTAAGACCTCTCAACAATTGCATGGGCTTGATCTGCTTTTGGGTGCGGAGAATGATTTTTCCCTCCTTGAGCAGACGGAACCTTATGGCGAAATTCTTGATCAGCTTGGTTGTTCGCCGGGGCTGCGCAGTGTGCTGGCTATGGCTTCTTCCTGGCTTGGTGTTCCCCTTGCTGATTGTCCTGCCTACTATCATAATATGGCCCTTGCCTCTTATCTTTCTTCTTCATGGCGACTTGATAACAGTGGTTCTGCCATGGCCGATGCCTTCGCCGGGCGTTTGCGGAGTCTGGGCGGAAAGATCGTAACAGATGCCGAAATTTCCGACATTTATGTGAATTCGCGCGTGGTAAAAGGCCTGGAGTTGAAAGATGGTGAGAGTTTTGAGGCCGATATCGTTATTGCTGCTGTGCATCCACAGGTTGTACTGGAGATGCTTCCCGAGGGGGCTGTAAAGCCTTCGTATTACAAACGAATACGAAAACTGAAAAATACCCATTCCATTTTGGCTGTGCATGCTGCAGTTGACGCTGCTGCCCATCCGGAGATTCCTTATAATCTTTTCAGGGTTGAAACGGATGCGGCCGGCAAT
>JAOZKN010000174.1 GCA_029935315.1 Desulfocapsa sp.
TTACTCTTATTTCCACCATTCTCAGCAAGGGTTGCGCGAATCATCTGTCGTTCCATATCACGCAGGGTTGGCATGGCAGAAAGTGAGACATCTGTTTTCTGTTCTTCTGTTTGTTCCGGCAACAGTTGAGGCGGTAGTTCCTGCACTGTGATCTGTTCTCCCTGACAGAGAATTACAGCTCGCTCTACTGTATTCTCCAGTTCCCGAATATTCCCAGGCCAGGAAAATCCCATAAAGATGCGCATCACTTCCGGATGAAAGCCTTTCAGATCTTTTCTGTTTTTCTCTGCATAGCGCTCAAGAAAAAGCGTTGCCAGTTTGGGAATATCTCCCCTTCGTGCGCGCAGGGGAGGAAGCTCGACGGGAACCACTGACAACCGAAAAAACAGATCCTGCCTGAACGTTCCTTCGCTGATCATTGCATGTAGATTTTTATGGGTTGCAGCCACAATACGTACATCCACCGTAATGGTTTCACTGCCCCCAAGTCTATCCAGTTCACCTTCCTGCAGAACTCGCAGAATTTTTGCCTGCGTTGGCAGACTCATGTCCCCTATTTCATCAAGAAAAAGTGTTCCCCCATCGGCCTGCTCAAAACATCCTCTACGTCTGGCTACAGCCCCGGTAAAAGCACCTTGTTCATGGCCAAAGAGCTCACTTTCCAGCAAGTTTTCGTTAAGGGCTGCACAATTCACTTTAATAAAGGGTGCATCCTTTCTTCTGCTGTTTTGATGCAGGGCGCTGGCAACCAACTCTTTTCCTGTACCAGATTCCCCAAGAATCAGTACCGTGGCTTCAGTGGGCGCAAGCAGTTCAAGTGTGGAATAGAGGTCTTCCATGGCTGGACTACTCCCTACCATGGCACCAAACGAAGAACGTTTTTCAAGCTCTTGCTGCAGACGTTTATTTTCACGCTGAAGATCCCGAAAGCCAAGTGCCTTGTCAATAACCATATGCAGTTCATCAAGGTCTATTGGCTTTGCCACATAATCATAGGCCCCTTCACGCATGGCCAGAACTGCCGTCTCAACGGATGAAAATGCGGTGAGCACAATAACGGGAATTGTGGCATGGACTGTAGCGCGCAATGCCTGCAGTGTTTCAATCCCATCCATCCTGAGCATTTTCATATCAAGGAGAATCAGATCCACGGATTCTTTTTCAAGCAGCGGCAGCACTTCGTCGCCATCTCCGGCTTCAAGAATATTATATGTATCCGATGACAGGTTTACCTTAAGCATTAGGCGATGGGCCACATCGTCATCAACCAGTAAAATATCAACTTTTCGCGGTTTACGCATCTTCACCTCCGGGCAGAATCACCCGCATAATCGTCCCCTGCCCTACATTGCTGTCTACTTCGATACTTCCGCGATGCTGTTCCACAATCTGATGACTGATAGCAAGCCCCAGCCCGGTGCCATCCTTTCTTGTTGAGAAAAAGGGATCAAAGATTTTCTCCTGTACCTCTTTACTCATTCCATGCCCGGTATCGCTGATCTCCAACACCACGTTTTCTTTTTGCTCATACACCTTCATCATGATTTTGCCACCCGCATCAGTCACCCGAATGGAATTCTGTATAATATTCAGCAAAACCTGAAGTAGAAGATCAGTATCAGCAAAGAGGCGTACGCCCGGGGTCAACTGCTGCAGGAGTGAAATTCCTGCGGCCTCACAATCTGCAATCAAAAGTGTATTCAACTTATCAAACAGCGTTTCCACATTCACCAGCGCAAGCTGTGGTTCCGGAGCCCTGGAGAACTGCAGCAGAGTAGAGATTGACCCGTTTAAACGATCCACCTCGGAAACCATAAGATCTGCATATTTTCGCGCATCCGTATCAGCTCCCGCCTCTTTGCCAAAATATTGGGCAAAACCACGTAAGGTTCCAAGAGGATTCCTGATTTCATGGGCAATTCCTGCCGCCATACGACCAAGGGAGGCCAGGCGTCTGGAGAGTTCGAGTTGTTGTTCAATCTTACGGATTTCTCTCATATCCTGCAAAATCAGAACCTGACCGCTGGATTCACCCCTATGATCCAGCAAAGGTGAGACACTGAGTTTCACAGGAATTTCCTCTCCGTCACCGCCATAACAAAGGATATCCTGATCAGGAACAATTTCATTCTGCCGGGGAAGCAGATCTTTTATCTTTTCATGTGTCCCGCCCAGGAGCCGTTCTGCTACGCTGTTTATAGAGACCAGATTCCCATCCTCATCGAGACTGATAAGCCCGGCCGGCATACTCTCAATGACATTTTCCGTATACAAACGCATATTGGCGAGGGTTGAACGGGTCACCCGGTTTGATTGATAGAGAAAAAGAAAATACAGACCGGCAGAGCCTATCAAAAACAGCATTGCCCCCATAAACCAGGCATGCTCTTTGTCCTCTTGCCGTGCATTGTCAAAATCACCAGTGCTTAGACCGATAACAATAACCCTGGGCACCTGTTGAGCCATTTCTTCCTGCCACTTCTGCGCGTGGGGCATCCTTCGGCCACGACGGGGCATAAACGGTGGTAATGGCTCAAAAACTTTGGACACTTCAAAGGTGTGCTTGTCGGATATGGTACGAGTAAAAGGTTTTTCTGCAGAAAGAATTTTTTGCACAGCGGTAAAGCCTAATGTTTCAGGGAGATCTCCCGCTTCAGCGACGACTTCCCCGTCGTCCTGCACAATACGGATATAGATAAGACTCTTTTCCTTGGCAGTTTCCTCCACCAGGGTCTGTAACAGATTAATACCTGCCATATGATGACGCATGGTGGTTCTTGCCCCCGCCTCAAAAGAGCGGATCAGGGTGAGCCCCTCCTGAAGGAGAAAGTTTTCCAGTGCACTCTGTTCACGCTTCAGATTTCGAAGAGTGCTTACCGTCAAAAGTAACGCAAGGAGGGAGCTGGCAAGGATAATTGCCAGGGCAGGTTTTGAAAACCTGAATGGATTTGCTGTGGGAGGGATCATGGCTTAATATAACACAGAAGAAGCCTTATTGAAGAGCAGAAAAACAAGTATTAGCAACACCCCGAACTGGCATTGCTAATACTTGTAAATGGATGTTGCTATTCTTTAGTATCAGTTCCAAATACAGCCTGACGTTTTTCCCGTAACTGCTGACGTAAAGCAAAAAGTTCATCTGCCTGCTTCTGCAATTCTCCCTGAGTAAGATCCGGGTTGCGCTGTGCTTCATTATAGGCAAATCGTTTATCATGCATCTGCTTCCGCAAGGCTACGGTACTATCAAGAAACTGATTCCGTTTTTCCCGCATTTCAGGATTCATGATTGCTCCATGATGCATACCAGAGCCTTTGCCCTTCATCCCTTTGCGTCCCATACGTTGACCGCAATTTTCCATACCACAGTCCTGATTGCCATTCATCATACCTTTCATACTTTTACCACATCCGCCATTTCCTCTGGCTCCATGGTGTGGTCCCTGGCCATTCTTCATGCCATATCCAGGGCCCCGTTGTTGAACATCAGTGG
>JAOZKN010000099.1 GCA_029935315.1 Desulfocapsa sp.
TTAGGATAGGAACAATGAAAATAATTGCCATCATTCCCGCACGCCTTAATTCCAAACGATTTCCCGGAAAAGCACTCGCCGACATCATGGGCAAGCCCATGATTCAGAGGGTCTATGAACAGGCAAAAAAAAGCAAAATTGTCGATGCTGTCTATGTTGCTACCGACAGTGATGCAATCGCCGCTGCCATTACAGATATGGGTGGTGATGTCATTATGACCGGTAATGCATGCAGTTCCGGTACAGACAGGGTCGCTGAAGCAGCAAGGACATTAGACCTGCAAGGGGATGATGTCGTAATAAATATTCAGGGTGACCAGCCGGTTTTGCAGGCAGACTGCCTGAAGGAGCTCGTCCAGCCTTTTTATGAGACCCCCGGACTTCCCATGGCAACCCTTGCCAACTGCATAAACGATGAAGAAGAGATCAACGACCCGAATAATGTGAAGGTGATCATCGATGCACAGGGTTTTGCAATTTATTTTTCACGGGCAAGAATTCCCTTTGACCGCGACAAAAAGGAACAGGTTCAATACTACAAACATATTGGAATCTACGCCTACTCCAGTGCATTTCTGCAACAGTTCACCAAGCTCCCCGGCGCTCCCCTGGAAGACATTGAAAAACTCGAGCAATTACGAGCCATTCACCATGGTCACAAGATAGGGGTAACAATTACAGAATCCGATTCGCCCAGTGTTGACGATGCCTCTGATATCAAAAAGATTGAAGCAATTCTTGAGAAGTAAAAATCGCTTTATTTCTTCCCCCAAGTAATGGTAGTATCTGAGCCTTTGCATTACGTTCTCGCCATTGATGCGAGGAGCAAGAACTGCTCTTGCGGATAGTTATAATCTGTCAATCTCCAGCGTTGCTTAAACACATGTCAAACAAAATCGTATTCTCGCGTTTATACGCACTTATCCGCCCCTACAAATACCAGTTTATGCTGTCCATGTTTGCAGCTCTGGTTGTGGCTGGCCTCAGTGGCGCACAGGCCTATATGGTAAAGCCCCTGCTGGATAAGATATTTGTTGAAAAATCCACCTACTTTCTGTCCATACTTCCCATTGCTCTTATTCTGCTTTTTGCGGTAAAAGGTTTCTTTTACGGGCTGAATTTCTTTCTTCTGGAAAAAATCGGGCAAAATGTGATACGGGAAATGCGGACCAAGGTATTTGATCATATTCACGCCCAATCGCTTTCTTTTTTTCACAGAACGCCCACGGGCGAACTTATCTCCCGGGTAATCTCTGATATCAATTTTATGCAGGCCGCCATCTCCACGGCGGTCGTTGGTCTTTTACGTGATTTTATTCAGGTTATCTGCCTGCTCATTGTTATCTTTTCCATGAACTGGCAACTGGCCATGATCTCTTTGGTTTTTCTACCTGCTGCTGCAATTCCCATCGTAAAATTCGGCCGTGCCTTTCGAAGAATAAGCACGAAAATGCAGGAAGAAACCGCAGTAGTATCTAATATCATGCACGAATCCATTACCGGGGCACCTGTGGTAAAGGCCTTCACCATGGAAGAGCATGAATCCAAACGCTTTGCAGCACAGGTTGAAAAACTCTTTCAGACAATCATGGAAGATGCCAGGTATCGTCGCATCCAACATCCGCTGATGGAGGTTATCGGTGGCTTTGGCATGGCACTTATTATCTGGTTTGGCGGCAAAGAGGTTATTGCCGGGAACTCCACGCCCGGTACTTTCTTTGCCTTTCTCACCGCTCTGGTAATGATATACCAGCCCATAAAAGCGGTCAGTAAAATCAACTCTACTGTACAGCGGGGACTTGCTGCTGCTGTCAGGGTGTTCTCATTACTGGACCAGCCTGCAGACATCACCTCCAAGCCGAATGCACCGGAGTTACCACCGTTTCACAACAGTATCTCCCTGCAAAACCTACAGTTCAGTTACGACAAACAAACGAAGGTTCTCAAGGATATTAATCTGGAAGTGCCAGCCGGTGAAATTCTTGCCATCGTCGGCCCCAGTGGCTCCGGAAAATCAACGCTTGCCAACCTGATTCCACGCTTTTTTGACATCGATGCAGGCAACCTGCTTATTGATGGGCATGACATCCGTGATGTCACCCTTAGGTCCCTGCGTAAACAAATTGCCATTGTCACCCAGCAGACCATCCTTTTTAATGACAGCATCAGAAACAACATTGCCTATGGCGACTCAGAAAGAGCTGAAGAGGAAATAAGAGCGGCGGCAAAAGCGGCCCACGCCCTTGGTTTTATCGAAAAACTTCCGGAAGGTTTTGACACCGTTATCGGGGAATCCGGTAACAAACTCTCCGGCGGTGAAAGACAGCGGATTTCCATTGCCCGTGCACTGCTCAAAAACGCACCAATTCTGGTTCTTGATGAGGCAACCTCCGCCCTCGATACCGAATCAGAGCGAGAGGTGCAAATCGCGCTGGAGAACCTGATGAAGAACAGGACGACCTTTGTTATTGCCCACCGGCTCTCCACCATCAAGAATGCTGATCGAATCATTGTTATAAAAGATGGCCGAATCGTCGAAGAAGGTACCCACGACATGCTCCTGGCTGCCGGCCTTGAGTATGAAAAACTTTACAATATGCAGTACCAGAACTAAAATTCTGAAATCCTTATGAGCCAACTTCAAGACAAAGCGAACGCTGCAGCATCACCACTGCTGATTCTATTCGCCTTTGCATTACCCCTTTCAACATCAGCAGGATCAATTCTTGCCATCCTGATTTTTCTGTGCTGGACCCTTAACGGCGATAAAGCTGCGCAATTTCGTCTAATCAGGCAAAACCCTGTGGCCGTGGCCGTACTGTGTTATATCCTCCTGCACATAGTCGCCCTTCTCTGGAGTGAGGATGTTATCCGAGGCCTTGAAGTTTTTAAGAAACAGTGGAAGCTTATTCTCCTGCCTGTCTTTCTTACCCTGACCCAGCGAAAACATGTAAAATACTATCTTGCAGCTTTTGTTGCAGCCATTTTCCTCAAAGCCTGCAAAGTTTACCTGGTCTGGCTGAATATCATACACCTTGAGCCCTCATCCATTTTCACAACCGAAGGCACTACCCACGTATTATACAATCCAATGCTGGCGCTGGCCTGTTATATCGTTCTCCAGCACCTGCTTTCCCCAAAAAACAAAAATGTCTATATATGGCCACAGACAGCTCTTTTTTTCTTTCTTTCCTGTAACATGTTTATCACTGCCGGACGAACAGGACAGATAGCCTACTGTGTCTTAATGACAGTTGCTCTCTTTCAATATTTTTATCACAAATCAAAAAAAATGCTGGTGCTGACCCTGCTTTGCATTCCCTTGCTGGTCGCAGGAACCTACCAATTCGGCACCATTTTTAAGGACCGTGTGGATACCGCAATAACAGAGATCGAAAACTACAGATCAGGGGAAGTAACATCTGTTGGCAGCCGGGTCTGGTTTTGTAAAAACACAATGACCATGATCAAACAGAACTGGCTTCTCGGCACAGGAACTGGTGATTTCTCGCTGGATTACGCAAAAGTCAACCACGAGTACTCACCAACAATGCCGGATACTGACAACCCGCACAACCAATATCTCCTCACCTTGTCACAGTTTGGCCTGCTTGGGCTTTTCAGCCTTGCCGCAATTTTTTACAGTCAACTGATGGTGGCACTTAAAACAAAAGACAGCCTCAGCCCCTTGCGGCTGGCATTCCCTATTTTCTTTCTCGTTATCATGCTTGCCGAATCATATTTGCAGGTTTACGGTACCGGATTTCTGTTCTCGCTGTTCAGTGCGTTCCTCTATAAAGATTTTTCCAGACAAAGTATCTCCTGATACTGACTATGAAAATAGCAATTATCCATAACCAGTTTGCCAGAGGCGGGGGCATGGAATCGTACATGCTGGCGCTGGTGAAGGGTTTTCTCCAGGCTGGTGATCAGGTCAGTATCTATGCCTATAAAATCGACAGAGCACTTGCGGCTGAGTTTCCCTGTTCCGTGCACCGAATTACAACACCTCCCCTGCCCGGAATATGGAAAAAGTTTTTTTTCATCCGTAAAATCAACAAACTGTTTGATCAAAAAAAATACGACCTTTCACTGAGTCTTACCCGCACAAGTTGTCAGGACATTGCAGTCTGTGGTGGAGTTCACCGGGAAGTCATCAAACGTATAAAACGCAGCTCACTCTTTCGTGCCATCCATGATCGGTTTGAACTTGCCTTTGAAGAACAGATGTTTGAGCGGGTACCATGGATTATGGCCCACTCTCTGGTAATCGAGCAGGAAATCCTGGACAATTATGAGGTCGACCCAAAAAAAATCAGGGCACTCTACCCGCCAATTGACACCAGCATTTTCAAACCTGCTGATCAAAAGACAATAGATGAAACAAGAAGACAATACGCCATAGACGTGCAGAAACTGTCTTTTCTGTTCCCTTCCTGCGGACATCAATGCAAAGGAATGCAGCAGCTCATTGCAGCCTTCGCGGAATTGAATTCCGACGAGGTTGAGCTCCTTGTGGCCGGAAGCCCAATTCCAGCAAAATCCCCGGCCAATGTTCGCTATATCGGCTATGTGAAAAATCTTGCTCCCGTATATGCCAGTGTGGACTTTAGCATTCTTCCTTCTGATTATGAAGCCTTCGGCCTCGTCATTCCGGAATCACTGCAATGTTTAACCCCTGTGATAACAACCAGAAATGTAGGATCGGCGCATCTTTTTTCTAAAGAGGAAGGGATTTGCATGGAGGACAACCTGCCGGAAACTATTATCCATACCCTTGAAAAACTCACCAAAAACAGTTTTACTGTATCCCCGGGCTTTGCCAGCAGACATGGCCTGACAATAGGGCAGCACATTACTGACATAAAAAACATTGGCAGAAGCCAGGATCACCAGCACAGCGAATGAAGAAATGTCCTCTCAGAAAATAATCCTCCCTCCACCACAAAAAATTCTTATTATAAAGCCCAGTGCCTGGGGAGATATTGTCCATAGCCTGCCCTTTCTTTCTGCTGTGAAGAAACGGTACCCCGATGCTGAGATTCACTGGGTCGTAGCCAAAGGCTTACACACCTTTCTTGAAGGTCATCCCCTGCTTCATAAACTCTGGATCATGGATAAAGAGGGCTGGAAAAAACTCTCCCGGCTTCGAACGATAGCAAAAGAAATCAATGCATTCAGAAAAGGCTTAAAAAATGAAATGTTTGATGTTTCCATCGATCTTTCCGGGCTTTTACGTTCCGGCCTTATCACCAGGGCAGCGCAGGCAAAATACCGTTTAGGATTTTCAGATTCGGCTGAGGGCAGCTCATTTTTCTATACCCACAAAGTGGAAGGCGGAAAGCAGATCCATGCCATTGACCGTTACCTCAAACTGGCAGCTCTTCTGGATTGTGATATTTCGGAGATTGAATATCCATTTGCTCCTCTTCCTGACATTTCACAACTCTTAAGTAGCCTACCCAAGCGGTTTTGTATTATTTCACCCTCTGCCGGCAAAGCTGCAAATCGCTGGTCAGCAAAACGATATGGGGAGCTTGCGGCAAAGCTGCCTCTCCCATCGGTAATTATTGCCAGCCCTGCTGATGCTGCCATAGCTGATACCGTCACTTCCTTTAGTAACGATAAGGCGATTAACCTTGCAGGCAAAACCAGCCTTATGGAGCTGGTCGCTCTTATAGCACGATCTGAATTCTTTATCTGTAACGATACCGGCCCCATGCATATCGCCGCTGCTCTTAATATCCCGGTTTTTGCCATTTTTGGCCCAGCCAATCCAACCAGAACAGGACCATATGGCAATGGACACACGATTATCCAGGAAGACCTTGACTGCATCCCCTGTTACGCAAAGAAACCCTGTACAAAACATAACTGGCGCTGTATGAATGACCTGACTGTCAGCACTGTGCTGCATCGCATACTAAAGAAGCCCCCCCTGATTTCTGAATAAAAAATGACTCCTGCCCGTATATCACTTATTATTACCACCTTTAACTGGACAGAAGCACTGGAGTTATCCGTCCTTGCCGTATTCAAACAAACCATCCTCCCCTATGAAATCATTATTGCAGATGATGGCTCAGATGACGACACAAGACAACTGGTGGAGAAGCTCAAGAAAAAATCTCCCATAAAAATCATCCATTCAAGACAGCGTAACAAGGGGTTTCGCCTTGCCCGCAGCCGTAATAAAGCGCTGGCCCTGGCAAATGGCGACTATATCATTCTTATTGACGGGGACATAGTCATCGAGAAACATTTTATAGCAGACCATATCAAAGCAGCCAGAAGAAACTGCTTTATCCAGGGCTCACGGGTGCTACTCAATGCCCGGGCAACTACTGCAGCCTTTGAAAGCAAACAACTGCGCCCCTGTCTGACAGATCCAAATCTCAAAAACAGAAAAAACTGTCTCCGATGCACCTTCCTTTCAAAACTCTGCAGCCGGTCAGTGAAATACTTAACGGGTGTGAAAACATGTAACTTTGCCTTCTGGCGTGAACATGCTGAGCAGGTAAATGGCTTTAATGAGGATTTTATTGGCTGGGGAAGAGAAGATTCTGAATTTACAGCAAGGTTGCTGCACAGCGGAATTTGCCGAAGAAACCTGAAATTCAAGGCGGTTGTTTTCCACCTCTACCACAAGATCAACTCCCGTCAACACCTGGCTGCTAACGACAAAATCCTGGCACACACCATACGCGAACACCTCACCAGGTGTGACAATGGTCTTTCCCAGCACCTGCCAGTTAAACAGACAGAACCATGCACTGCTACTCCCTTTTCAGGGGCGAAATTGACGGAGCAGCCCACACCGCATTGAGTTCGTGGAGTTTAGCATAACGAAAAAATGTTCCTTCGAAGTTTCCTACAGCGATAACAAAACCAGGCCAGCCGTCAAGAATACCAAGTTTCAGGAAATAGAGTTTGCAGAACGACCAGAGGCCATGACTTAAGGCTTTCCACATGCTGGCGCTCTTTCCTTTTTCAGCCAGCTTTTCAGCACCCAGACTTGAGTATTTATTGGCCTTATGGAGTACTTCCTCAAGGTTACGAAAAGGAATCTGCCAGATTGCCTTTTTCATATACCCGGCAGGTTCAGGGGAAGTCACCCGATACCCTTCATGAACCATATCGAGATCAAAGAGCAAACTTCCCTTGCGGAACAACTGCGGCTGACGATAATCGGGATAAAACCCGGAGTGCCTGATCCAACGTCCCATGAAGAAATTGCGCCTTGGCACGTACCACGCAACTGTCTTACCGGGATCTTCAATTTTTTCCAGGATCTCATCCCGAGCCTCAGGAGTACAACGCTCATCGGAATCAAGGCTGAAAATCCAACTGTGCTTACAGGCTGCAATGGCCTTATTACGCAGGTCACCAAAACCGTTAAAAGCTACCTGCACCACACGAGCCCCCATGGACTCAGCAATACTTGCGGTGGCATCAGTGGAATAGGAATCTACCACCACAATTTCATCCGCCCACAGTACAGAGTTTATGGCATCACCTATCTTCCAGGCCTCATTATAGGCAATAATATAAACAGAAATTTTGTTCATCAGGACTTTGGAGTCTTACGAGTGTTTCCACCGGCGAGCTTCACAATAATTTTGTTGGATTTCTCCATACGGCTTGCCATGGCTTTAAAAAGATGCTTTGCAATATCCGGATGTTTTCGGATCACCTCCTCCAGTTTTTCGCCGGGGTAGCGCTTGACTTCCGATCTGCCAATGGAAAGAACAGATGCACTCCTTGGTTCATTACTCAAACTCGCCAGCTCACCAAAGTATTCTCCTGGATCAGTGAGTTCTGCAATCTTTTTGCCACCTTTTACAACAGACAAGCCCCCCCGTAATAATTTAAAGAAATCGATATCCGTATTCCCTTCACGGATGACAGTATCCCCGTCCTCATACTTCTCAATATCAGGATTCACAAGGTATGCGGGCAAACTCTCCTCGTGGGCAACCGTTCTTTTCAGGGCCTCCTCAACACTTGTCACCCCCTCCCGTACCTTATCAAGGGCTGCTTCCCGCAGTGGTACCATACCTTCTGCAACTGCAATTTTTCGTAACTGATCTTCGGGTACCTCTGCACTTATAGCTTTAGCAACTTCACTAGTTACCTCCATCAGTTCAAAGAAACCGACCCGTCCTTTATAACCCAGCCCGTTACACTCGGGACAGCCCACAGGTCCATAGGTTACAACATAAGCCGCTTCATCTTCATCGAAGCCCATATCCAGAAGGTCCTGAGGATCATGCTGTTCTGGTTTTTTACATTTCTGGCAAAGTCTGCGCCCAAGTCGCTGGGAAAGAACCATGGTCACAGATGAAGCCAGCATAAAAGATGGAATACCAATATCAACCAGACGGGCGATGGTGGCAGCACTGTCATTGGTATGCAGTGTTGAGAAGACGAGATGGCCGGTCATGGCCGCTTTAATGGCGATTTCGGCAGTGTCCATATCTCGAATTTCACCAACCATGATGATATCAGGATCCTGCCGCAAAAAGGCTTTCAGGGCAGCAGCAAAAGTCATCCCCACTTCACTGTGCACATTTACCTGATTGATGCCCTTAAAGTTAAATTCCACGGGATCTTCAGCCGTCAGGATTTTAATATCTTCTGAGTTCAGTGAGTTCAACGCAGAATAAAGGGTAACAGTCTTACCTGAACCCGTGGGCCCGGTAACCAGGAGCAGGCCCTGAGGACGTTTAAGACAACGCTTTAAAGCATCGAAGGTTTCCTGGGCAAAACCAAGTTTTGTCAGGTTTACGTTCAGCGAGCTTTTATCGAGGATACGCATAACCACCGATTCACCAAAGAGTGTCGGTAAGGTTGAGACACGAAAATCAACAGAGCGGTTACGCCCAAGCCGCATTTTAATACGACCATCCTGGGGAATACGACGTTCGGTAATATCGAGATCTGAAAGAATCTTTAGGCGGGCGACCATTGCATTCTTAATGGTCAGGGGTAAGTTCATTGATTTAAAAAGAGCACCATCTTTACGATACCGTACCTGCATGGTTTTTTCGTAGGGCTCTACGTGAATATCGGAAACCCCGTCCTGCACAGCCTTTATCAATATGCCATTAACCAGCTTGATAATTGGAGCATCGGTTGCCGCGAACTGATCTCCGATATCGTCTTCATCAAGGGTTTCAAGCTCAAACGCATCGGCAGCATCAGCCACAATGGAACCAAAATCTTCCACCTGGGTGACGGCCATCTCCTCCTCAGTGTCTTCTCCGGTTGAAAAAAAACTAGCCGCTTCGGCAGCATCAATGCCATAATATCTCTGGTAGGCTTCCACCAAATCTTTTTCCGTGGAAACACACACTGCCAGCTCTTTCCCAAGTAACTCCTGCAGCTTTTCTACGGCCTCAGTGTCTGTTGGCTCCGCCATTGTTATCTGCAGAGTATTTCCAGCCACGCGCAGTGGAAAGGCCATAAACTCCTTGGCATGTTCATAGGGCATCAGCTCTACTGCGCCTTCGCCGGGAGGTTCGTTATCGATTACAACGGGAGTGAAATTATGTTGGCGGCTGAGGAACGTAAAAAGAGTGTCCACGTCGATATAATCCAACTGACGCAGAATAGCCCCTATTCTACCACCATTCTTTTTCTGTTCAGTCTTTGCGGCAGCAAGCTGGGCAGGCGTAATATAGCCAGCCTTACTTAAAAGTTCTCCAGCCTTAACTCGTCCAGCACCGGATCTGTCTTTCACGGTACCCTTAAGAGAACTTTTGCTTTTTTTACGTACTTTTGATTTTACTACCATATCACTGATATTATCTACAATATTGATCTGATTCAACTACTCATTTATACACATCATATCCTCAGACAATACAAGATAATTCGCTAAAAAACAAACGGGTTAAGAAAATGTGAACTTTTCTTAACCCGTTTTTGCACAATCCCACTCAAAACACGGTGGAACATGTTGCTGTCAACAACTGTTTTATCTTACATTACTGCCTAGAAAACACCTTTAACTTTTCCAGTCTCCACGTCAACGTCAACACGACGATAGGCGGGATCAGAACCAGTACCAGGCATCAGGCTGATTGCACCAGCTACAGGCACAACAAAACCGGCACCTTTGTAGGTCATGATATCACGGATTGGCAGTGTCCAGTCTTTAGGTGTTCCTTTAAGGGCAGGATTATGGGAAAGAGAAAGGTGCGTCTTCACCATACAGGTTCCCATCTCAGCCATTTCAGGATCTGCACTGAGTCGCTTCAGTTTTGCCTGAGCTTCAGGAGTATAGCTGACACCATCAGCGCCATACACTTCCCTGGCAATAAGATCGATACGCTTCTCAAGAGGATCGGTCAGATCGTAGAGGAACTTAAAGTCATTTGGCTCTTCGCAGGCATCAACAACGGCATCAGCGAACTCAAGGGCTCCATCGCCACCATGTTCCCAATGACGGGAAAGAGCAACACGGGCACCGGCAGCTTCACAAATACGACGAACGGCAGCAATTTCGTTATCGGTATCAGTAAAAAATGCATTGATACAAACAACAGGGTTAATACCAGCTTTCTTAACAGTCTCAATGTGATGGAGAAGGTTCTTACAACCTTCTTCAACCCAGCCCACATTCTCTGAGTTATACTCTTCAGGCATTGGCTTGCCGGGAACTGGAATTGGAGCACCACCGTGGCATTTAAGGGCACGAATGGTAGCAACAACAACTGCACAGTTTGGCTTGTTTCCTGAGAAACGGCATTTAAGGTTCCAGAATTTCTCAAATCCGATATCAGCACCAAATCCAGACTCGGTAACGTTATAATCTGCAATCTTCAAACCAACACGATCAGCAATAACAGAAGACTGACCAATGGCAATATTAGCAAAAGGTCCGGCATGAACGAGAACCGGCTGACCTTCAAGGGTCTGCATCAGGTTTGGATTGATGGCCTGAACCATCCATGCGGTCATGGCACCGTCAACTTCAAGATCTGCTGTGGTGATTGGTCTGTCCTGCTTGTCATAAGCAACAACAATCTTGGCCATGCGGCGACGCATATCAGCAAGATCATTAGCAATGGCAAGAATAGCCATAATCTCAGAAGAAACGGCAATGGCAAAAGAAGATTTCATGGTGAAACCATCCATTTTACCGGGTCCCTG
>JAOZKN010000100.1:0-1796 GCA_029935315.1 Desulfocapsa sp.
GTTATGCCCGCCAAGACCAATTTCACACGTATGGCGAATGGTTCCATCACAGAAAACTGCCAGATCGGTGGTGCCTCCACCAATATCAATAAGTACCACTCCAAGTTCCATTTCATCAGGACGTAATGTGGCATGGGCGGAAGCTATTGATTCAAGAACCATATCGGCAACACCAAGCCCGGCCTTCTGACAGCAGGTATACAGATTATGCACTGCTGCCATATCTGCAGTGACAATATGGACGTTGGTGACCAGGCGAACCCCTGACATCCCCAATGGGTTTTGAATTTCAGTGTGATCATCAACCATATATTCCTGGGGCAATACATGGATAATCTGCTGATTTTCTGAGATTTTTACGGTCCTGGCGGCAATAATCACATCCTCAACATCAGATGCCTTGATCTCCCTTCCATTAATGGCAATAATTCCGGGGCTGTTAAAGCCCTTGATATGATTCCCGGCAATGCCGACATATACCTCGTCCAGTTCACAGCCCGCAGATTCTTCTGCCTGGGCTACTGCCTGACGAATGGATTTAACCGTGGCTTCTATATTCACGACCACGCCTTTTTTCAGGCCCACTGACGGAGCCGTACCGACACCAATGATGTCCACCGAATCCTCGAAAACCTCGCCCACAACGCAACAAATTTTGGTGGTACCAATATCCAGACCGACGACAAGATCTCCGCGTTCTCGTTCGTCCTCTTGTTGATCTAATTCATTTGCCTCTGGATTTACTTCTATCTCATCCATGATACTCTCATAAATTTATAGCCAGCCATACAAGAATCCCCGGTCTATCCAGCATGATGTCTTGCAACCAACACTTTGTTTTTTTGATAATCCATACGAATGTAGGCAACCTTTTCTATGCTTGCCCCACCCCTTTTCTTTCTATACAACACTTCAAGAACCTGACGTAACTGCGTATACTTTCTTTTTATTTGCTCTCTTCCGAAATATATAGGAAAAGGATGTTCCACAAGATACAGAATCAGCTCACCCTTCCTGGTAAAATGTAATTCAGAAATATCCTGTGCCGGCAGATTGGGATTGTTCCGTTCAGCCAAACGCAAAAACAGATTAGCTGTGACAATCATTTCTTTTTTTTCTTCTTTACTATGGAGTGAATCCATTCCTGTTATCACTGGAAAATCAAGCTCTTGCCCAATCTTAACCTTAGCAAAAACAGTTCCACTGCTATTCACATAACTTAATTGTTTTCCACCATTTTGTACAACAAGAGCCTGGGGCTGCTGCTCTTTAATACTCACCGCCAGCCCGTCGGGCCATATTCTTTTTACCGTCGCTGTCTGCACCCATGGATGCGCCTGTAAACGCTGGCGAATTGCCTGAGGATCCAGGGTCATCATGTTCATCTCATATGATAATCCAGCAGACTTCCTGAGTTCATCATTGCTGATCATGCGACAACCACTGATTTCAATCTCATGGATGCGAAAATAGCGATAATCCCCATAGAGGGAAAGCAGAGGGCCTGTCAGCAGGACATAACAGCCAGTCAAAACCAGGCCAGCCAGAACCGTTATCTTCAGAGACAGAAAAGATGTACCTTCTTTTTTCTGTTCTCCAACCCTGCTTCCTGAAAGCAAACCAGCCTTGTTTGCAGGCAGCCACTTTTGCCAAAGATTTTGCTTCCTGCCCACCGGGTCCAGTTGTCTTGCCTTATAGCCTGACTGTTGCACCTTCTGTGAAAAGACCGAACCCACCCCTTTGCTTTTCTTTTTTTTGCCAAGTAGTGCGCTGAGTTTTTCAAACATAATCCGTGA
>JAOZKN010000100.1:1896-11151 GCA_029935315.1 Desulfocapsa sp.
TGCTTTTCTTTTTTTTGCCAAGTAGTGCGCTGAGTTTTTCAAACATAATCCGTGAACCCTTGCCGGTATAGTATATTAGACGGAGTCATAAAAATCTAAAACTAAGATGGCTAAGTAAAAAACTTCATATTCGAGGAATACAAATTTAATGGAATTAGGCGTACTTAGGTACGTCGTAATGACAGTAAATTTGTAATGACGAAGAAGATGAAGATTTTTTTACGACGCCATCATATTAGAGAAAGTGTACTTCAGCCTGTAGCTCAATTCCACTTTCTTTTTTCACTTTCTTTACCACAAATTCCATAAGCAGTTTCACATCAGCGGCAGTGGCCGCCCCCATATTCACCAAAAAATTAGCATGTACCGGTGAAACCATGGCGTCACCAAAACGTTTTTCTTTTAATCCTGCTGCTTCAATAAGACGCCCGGCAGAATCTTCTGGTGGATTCTTAAAAAAAGATCCAGCATTTTTAACACCTTTGGGCTGTTTTTCTTTTCGTTTTTTCAGATATTCCCGACAGGTGTTTGCTATACTGTTTTCATCTCCCCTTGAGAGGACGATATCAGCAGACAAAACCAGTCGTTCTTCGTTCTTTTTATTTTTTTTATTCTTCCACTGTCTGTAGCCAAAATCCAACTCACTTCGATCTAAATATTCTTCACCGCAACTTTTGGAATAAACAGTTACGCCAGTGATGACGTCTGCGATCTCGCCACCCCAGGCACCAGCGTTCATAATCACTGCTCCACCAAGAGAACCTGGAATACCACTGACAAATTCAAGACCGGTACATTTATTTTCCAGGCACCAGCTTAAGAGCTTTGCCAGAGAACAGCCGCCGCCCACTTGAACTTGCAATGCACCTCTTTCCAATTCTTCTACTACACGTATGCTTGAAAGCGCTGTACCAAAGAGGAGCACCACCCCGTTAAAACCCTTATCGGCAACCAGAAGATTTGTGCCCTTGCCAATAAAGCGGTACTGGAGATGATTCTCAGCAAAGAAACTAAGCAGCTCAGCCAACTCAGTTTTGTTTTCAATGCTTATCACTGCATCAGCCGGGCCACCGATACCAAACGAGGTAAGGGGTGCCAGGGGGTAATTCCACTGCACCGGCAGTGTTGCTATCCTGCTTAACTCCTGTTTCAGCGACTCAGCAATCATCTGCTAAGCAACTGCACCAGATCTTCACCAGCCTGAACAATATTTCCGGCACCCAGGGTGAGAACAAGATCTCCCTCTTTCAATTCCGGTAAAATTACTTCAGCCAGATCCTCAACGTTTGCCACATATTTTGTTTTCCGCTGCCCGTGCTTCTTCACTTCCTCGAGAAGCAACTCACCTGAAATTTCAGGGATGGGCTGCTCACTTGCTGCGTAGATATCAGTCATCACCAGGTAATCGGCCTGGTGAAAACAGGTTTTAAATTCATCAAGCAGAGCAAGGGTTCTGGAATAGCGATGGGGTTGAAACATCACCACCAGCCGTTTTTCAGGCCAGCCCTCTTTTATGGCAGACAAGGTTGCCCGTATTTCTGTGGGATGATGTCCATAATCATCAACAACGGTTATCCCCTTCGCCTTTCCTTTCTGCTGCATGCGTCTCTGCACACCCTGAAAGCTGGAAAGCGCTGCACTGATAGTGTTAAAAGGGATATCAATTTCAAGGCCTACGCAGATTGTAGCAAGGGCGTTATACACATTGTGTTTACCGGGTAGGGAAAAATCTATCTTGCCGAGAATTTTACCTGCACGTTTCACCGTAAAGGAAACACGTCCCCTTCCATTTTCAATCTGTTCTGCAGACACATCTGCCTGAGCAGTAAAACCGTATGTTATTTTCCGTTTCCTGATTTCAGGCAGAATATCTGCAATATTTTTATCATCCAGACAGAGAATCACTGCCCCGTAAAAAGGAATACGATCTATAAATTCGAGAAAGGTCGCCTTAATATGTTCGATATCATCATAATGATCCATATGTTCCAGATCAATATTGGTTACCACATCAAGCACTGGTGCAAGTTTGAGAAAAGAGCCATCACTCTCGTCGGCCTCGGCCACGAGAAAATCACCTTTCCCGAGTTTTGCGTTCCCGCCAAGGCTGTCAACTTTGCCACCAACCACAATGGTGGGATCAAGTCCCGCCTCTGTCATCATCCAACTCACCATGGAGGTGGTGGACGTTTTTCCATGACTGCCGGCAATGGCGATTCCATACTTGGCAAGACGCATAAGCTCGGCAAGCATTTCTGCCCGTTGAATGACGGGAATACCAGCCTCCTCTGCTGCTTTGATTTCAGGATTATCTCTGTGAATAGCCGAAGAAGTGACCACTACATCCGACCCCTTCACCAGAGCAGCATCATGCCCTCTACTGACTTCAGCCCCAAGGGATTGGAGATTGCGGGTTATGATGGACTCGTTCAGATCTGATCCGGATACGCCGTAGCCAAGATTGAGGAGAAGCTCGGCGATTCCACTCATGCCGATCCCTCCGATACCAACGAAATGGATTTTATGGGTTTTTTTGTACATTTTTCAGGCTATCCGTTCTGCAGTTATGCTGAATAAGTCTTCAGGCAACGTAAACATTCGTCTACTATTTTTTCAGTGGCCGCAGGGAAAGCACATTCCTGCATTGCCTTTCCCATTGTTTGCAATTCTTCTCTATTGCTCAAAAGATGGCTCAACTGCTGAGAGAGTTGAGCTCCACTCAGCTCTTTTTCGATAAACATGAGCGCCCCGCCGCCCTGTACATAATAACTACCATTTTTCTGCTGATGATTATCCGCGGCATAGGGATAGGGAATAAGGATCGCAGGTTTTCCCAGAACTGAAAGCTCCGCCAGGGTTGTGGCCCCGGCACGGGAGACCAATAAATCCGCCTCTTTGTAAATCGCTGCCATATCGGTGAAAAAAGGTTTCACGGTGGCCTGTATATTATGCTTTTCGTAAACTGCTTTGACCATTTCCGCATCATTTGGCCCGGTTTGATGGATGACGCGTATATCGCTCAGTTTTTCAGAAGCAAAGGCTTCACTCACTAATTCATTTACCCGGTGAGCGCCAAGACTGCCTCCAAGTACCAGGACAGTTTGTTTCTCCTTCTTTTTTTCTCCACCTGACGCGGCGAGTGCAAGAATTTCATCCCGGACCGGGTTGCCGGTCAGCACCGTTCTCCTGCCAGGAAAGAACGTTTCACTCCCGGGGAGAGACAGACAAATTTTCGTGGCAAAGGCTGCAAGTTTTCTATTGGCAAGACCAGGTACTGAATTCTGTTCATGGATAATTGTTGGCTTGCCAAGCAGCTTTGCGGCAGCCACCACAGGTCCCGTCACATATCCTCCCACCCCGAGAACCAGGTCAGGCTTAAAGCGCAGGATATGAACCATCGCCTCTATACAGGAAATGGGCAACACCGCCACAGCCTGTGCAAGTGCCAGAAAACTCTTCCCTTTTAATCCTTTGCAATGGATTGATTTTGTGGCAAAGCCATACTGCGCAAGAGTCGTTTTATCCATCTTCCTTTTGGTGCCCACAAACAGGACTTCACTTCCCGGAAGTCGTTTGCATAAGGCTTCTGCTGTGGCAATGGCAGGAAAAAGATGTCCACCTGTGCCGCCCCCTGTGAGCATAAGTCGGATTGGCGCCTGCATCAGACGGCCCCCTCCATGCCAGGTTCCGGTAAATTCTGTACCGCCTGCATAAAAATATCACCGCGTTGCCCATAATTGTCGAACATATCAAAGCTGGCACAGGCAGGAGCCAGAAGTACTGTATCTCCTGATTCTGCCAGTTCTGCGGCAAGAATCACTGCAGCATTCATGCTTTCTGCTTTTTGCATTGGCACCACATTTGCCATGGCAGTGGTTATGGCATCAGCAGCCTCACCCATAAGGATCAGTTGCTTTACTTTTTTCCCAACCGCGTCTTTGAGTACCGTATACTCTTCGCCTTTCTCTTTGCCGCCGGCAAGCAAGATAATATTTCCGGAGAATGATGCAAGGGCACTGAGTACAGCTCCGGTATTTGTTGCCTTGGAATCGTTAAAATATTGCACACCGTCTCTCTTTCTCACAAACTGCAGGCGATGACCTGCCAGGTCAAAGTCACGCAGGCCTCTTTCCATATCTGCCCTGCCACAGCCCAGTAGAGAAGCTGCGAGCACAGAGGCTTCACTGTTTAACAGTCCCGTATGCGATTCCAGTGCCGTCCCGGCCAGGGAATAGAACTCTTGCTTTCTTCCAGGAAGTGTAACAGTAAAATTTCTACCTGCACCTCTGGCCTCACACTCACTGTCAAGACCACCAAAACAATACGTTTCCTGCTCAGTCAAAAGACATCCCAGCTGCTGACACATTGGATCGTCGTGGCAAATAATCGCCTTATCAGTTTCTGTCTGGTGCTGAAACAGCTTCATTTTGGCTGCTGCATAGTTCACCATATTCCCGTGCCAGTCGAGGTGATCCGGGGTCAGATTCAACAAAATACCAATATGGGGGCGAAAGCTCCCTGCAGACTCCAGCTGAAAACTTGAAAGCTCAAGAACCAGCACATCGGCACGCCTGCCATGACGCAAATAGTCGAGAAGGGGCGTTCCAATATTGCCACCCACAAAAACTGTTTTCCCGGAACTCCGTAAAAGGTCCCCAATAAGCGCTGTAACTGTTGTCTTACCGTTAGTCCCGGTCACAGCCACTACTGTCTCTGTCAGATACGGCGCTGCAAGGGCGAGCTCTCCCAAAACAGGAATCCTTTTGGCTCGCAATGTCTGCAGCAGTGGTGTATCTGTTGGAATACCGGGACTGATAAAAACAGCGTCACAATCTGCGCAAAAAGTCTCACTATGTCCGTCACCTTCAAAAAGAAGTCCCTTCTCCTGAATATACTTTTGATCGTCTGCAGGCAGCGTTGTAAATGATCGTGTATCACTGATGGTAACCTCAGCTCCCTGCTGGATGAGAAATTTAAGTGCAGCAAGGCCCGAGACACCTAAGCCCATGATAACAAAGCGCTGACCCGCCTCTATTGTATGCCCGGTTTGCATCATCGCAATTTCAGGGTAGCAATGGCTACAAGACCGAGAATAATGGATACAATCCAGAATCTGACCACAATTTTTGGTTCTGCCCAGCCCTTTTTCTCAAAATGGTGGTGAAAAGGTGCCATCAGGAAGATACGTTTCCCATGACTGAGTTTAAAATATCCCACCTGCAAAATAACAGAAATAACTTCCATCACAAAAATACCACCAACAATGGCCAGTAAAATTTCCTGCTTGATAATGATGGCAACACCGCCCAAAGCACCACCAAGTGCAAGCGAGCCTACATCTCCCATAAAAATCTGCGCAGGATACGCATTGAACCAGAGAAAACCAAGACAGGCACCCACCATGGCTCCGCAAAAAATCGACAGTTCCCCAGCACCAAGCACAAAAGGAATCTGCAGATAATCGGCAAGCACTGCATGTCCGGCAAGATAGGCAAAGATCAGATAGACGGAAGCCGTTATTACTGTTGGCCCTGCCGCTAGTCCATCCAGACCATCTGTCAGATTCACAGCATTGGAAGAACCCACAATAACAAGAACAGCAAAAATAATATAAAACCAGGAAAGATCCGGCTGGATATCTTTCAGGAATGGTATGGACAACAGACCATCATATCCGGGATGGAGAAGGACAAAAAGCCCGACCACTGAAGCGCCAAAAATCTGGAGAAAGAGTTTACCACGCGCACTCAGGCCATCACTGGACTTCTTTTTTATCTTTTTAATGTCATCTATGGCGCCAATACAGCCAAAAAAGGTCAGGACAAAGAGAAGTAACCAGACAAGGGGATTGTCCAGCCGTGCCCAGAGCAGCGTAGAGCAGGAGATTACTGCTATAATCAAAACTCCGCCCATGGTTGGAACACCCTTTTTGGCAAGGTGTGTTTCCGGTCCATCATCGCGAACAACCTGCCCTATCTGGTGGGCTTTCAATTTTCTGATAAACCAGGGTCCAAGGAGCAGCATAAGAAGAAAAGCAGTAACAGCACCCCCTACAGAACGAACGGTAATATAGCGAAAGACATTAAAAACTCCGACACTGCCATGGAGCGGATAGAGTAAATGATATAACATATTCCTTTAAACGAACTCCCTTCGCAACTGTTCCACAAGTTTTTCCATATGCATTCCCCGCGAGGCTTTCACGAGAATATATGATCCTGCCTGAATATTCTTATTCTGTATTAATTCATGCACCCAGTCCTTGCACTGCTCCTGGCTCGCAAACACCTGGACAGTGGTTTTGCTTTTCCCACTCTCATGAACCCCAAGGGCCACAGCCTCAGCATGTTCTCCCAGCACGGCAAGAAAATCAATCTCCTGTCTCCCCAGATAATTGCCTATTTGCTTATGCAGTTCACTGCTACCTGTCCCCAGCTCAAACATATCTCCAAGGATGGCCATTCGGGGAGCAAGCCCAAGGCCTGCCAGGGTCTTAATACCTGCTTTCATGGACTCCGGGTTGGCATTGTAGGTGTCATTAATAATTCGACTGTCCCCGGGCCCATCAAGGATCTGCATCCTGCTGTCGGCCGGCTGAAAAGAAGCCAGCCCTGCGACAATATCCGCAATGCTGATGCCGGCTGCAGAAGCGATTCCTGCTGCTGCAAGTGCATTTGAAATATTATGCTGTCCAGGGATCTGTAACCTTACTTGTGCCTGTTCTCCACCAATATGGAGGAGGAATGTAATCTCTTCATTATTACCCGTCTCAAGCCGGGAAGTGAAAATATCAGGGGCCTGTGACCCTGCGGGATCAATGGCAAAATGGATTTTCTGCTGCTCACATTCCTCTGCCAGTGCCCGCACCCTTGGATCGTCATCATTAACGACCAGTAAAGTCTCAGCAGCACAGGTTCTAAAGAGTTCGGCTTTGGCGGCTGCCACTCCTTCAATAGTACCAAGCCCCTGCAAATGTGCACCATGAATATTCAAAATACATGCAATATCCGGGTCAGCAATTGCAGTGAGTCTTTCAATCTCACCGGGTTGATTCATCCCCATTTCAAGGATCACCGCCCTGTGCTTTGCCTCTATGGGCAACAGTGAAAGGGGCAAGCCTATCAAATTATTAAAATTCCCTTCTGTTTTCAACACCCTTGACTCTGCCCTGTCGTTCCTGTCAGGCCAACGCTTGCTGAAAATTGCAAAACACATTTCTTTTACCGTGGTCTTGCCGCTACTTCCGGTAATCCCCACAACTTTTGGCATGCTTATTTCTTTGAAACAGTTGCGTCGGTATGCTGCCAGGTCGCCCAAGGATTTTTGCCCGTCGCTGACAAGAATATAGGGTGCAGAGAGGGGATTGTCCGGTTCACGCTCAAGAAGACAACAGCCAGCACCCTTTGACACCACATCTTCCACATAATCATGGGCATCAAAGCGCTCGCCACGCAGCGCGACAAAGATATCACCCTCTGCAATCTTCCGTGAATCTGTTGAAACAGACCCTGAAATATGCGCAGCATGATCTCCCGCCACACATTTGCCTTTGCTGGCCAGCGTCAAGGAGTGCAGGTTCCAGTGGCATAATCTGTTTTGTGCTTCCAGAGTATCGTTAAAAAATCGTTTTCCCTGGGCGGTACTCTGATACTCTTCGTGACCTTTCCCTGCAATAAGTACAATATCAGCAGCACCAGCGGCATCAATGGCAGATGCAATGGCCTGCTTTCTGTCAGGAATCGTGACAAAACCACGCTCTTTACCGTGTTCTCTCTGCAGCCAGTCCATATCCCTTTCAGGAAGATCTGTTTTTTGAACTCCTGCAGTAACCATCTTCAGGATAGTTGCCGGATCTTCTGTACGTGGATTATCATCGGTCACAATTGCAACATCAGCATATTTCCCGCAGATTTCTCCCATAATCAACCGCTTTCCACTATCCCTGTCCCCTCCGCAGCCAAACACACAGGTAAGTCTGTTATGGGGGATGGCTTTTACAGTTTTCAACACATGTTCAAGGGCGTCGGGAGTATGGGCATAATCGACAAAAACACTTGGTCTGAATGCTTGTTCGCCTGCACTCACACAAACACGTTCCATACGGCCCGGGGCACCTGTTGCCTTGCCCAGGGCGTCACAGATTGTAGCAGCCGGGACACCTGAACTCAGGGCCATGGCAAAGCAGGTCTGCAGATTTTCAACATTAAAATCGCCCACAAGGGGTGAAGTAAAATCATATATCCCTGAAACTGTCTGCAATGTTATTTCGGTTTCTTTCAAGCCACCTTTTACCGCGAGTGGATAGATATCACAGGCAGCCATACCACAGGTCATCAGCGTTGTCCCCTGCGCCCTGCAAATCTCCAGTAAGCGACGACTCCACTTAGCCGATATTTCTGTAAAGCTGATAACAGCCTGGGCATCATCCTTTAAATGTTCAGTAAAGAGAAGTGACTTTGCCTTAAAATAGGATTCCATATCCTGATGGTAGTCCAGGTGATCACGGGAAAGGTTGCTGAATGCTGCCACATCAAACAGCAATCGACCTATCCTGTTCTGCTCAAGACCGTGGGACGACACCTCCATAATGACACAATCCACTCCAGCATCTGCCATTTTTCGTAAATTTTCCTGCAAAAGCATGGGTTCAGGTGTGGTGAAGGAGGCTGGCAGTGACTGCATTGCACCAGCACTGTCTCGGTAACGATAATTGATGGTTCCCAGCACCCCCACCTGTTTTCCGGCCTGTTGCAGAACAGATTCCAGGAGGTAGGTGATACTGGTTTTCCCGTTGGTACCGGTCACAGCCAACATAGTCATGCTGCGGGCAGGGGATGCAAAGATTGTTTCTGCCAGTAAAGCAAAAGCGTTTCTGCTGTTATCAACTTCAACAATACATACGTCGTAGTCTTTGTATACGTGTTCTGACAGCCTGCCCTTTTCAACGAGAATTGCAGCACAGTTCGCGGCCAGTGCCTGACTGACAAAATCATGCCCATCCTGTTCAACACCACAAAGAGCCAGAAAAAGTGCAGCATCCCCACCTTTTCTCGAATCGACAGTAACAGTTTGAATAACGCAGGTGGCAGGATCGCCACAGAGACAGGAAAATTCAACGGATTGAAGGAGGGATAAAAGAACAGCACCGGATCCGGAAGACACGACAGTGCCGGGGGTGATGCATGACCACCCTCCGTTAATGTTGCTGTGTTCCTGTCTAGACATTTTGCTGTCCTGTTGTGTTTTACTCTTGGC
>JAOZKN010000175.1:0-2130 GCA_029935315.1 Desulfocapsa sp.
ACTAGGATGTTTCTGTTTTTCTGCCCGAAGGGCATTATCTTCTGGGAAACTCAGTGTTGTCCAGTTAAGAACTCGAAATCACGCTATCTGCAATAGGATTTATGTGATGCTTTCTGGAGCGTCATCCTGCGAATTTCGTAGAATTTTCTCAATATTTTCGTAATTGATTTTTATCAGTCTTTGCGAGGAACTCGTATGATAAAAATTGAATACGAAAATGTTTGAAAATCAAGAAATTTGCAGTTGAAAGCGGAAAAAAGTATCACATAACTCCGTACTCAACCTGCTGCAATTTTCTAATCGGACATCACTAAGGGAAACCAGGTTTGTCAGGGAGGAGAAAATGAGGAGAAATCTAAGGCAAAGTGGTGGAGAGAAAGAGGATTTGATGCTGTTCTTTATCCGAAATTTACTTCTGATTCTTTTGTTTGCTCTTGCAAGCGCCACCAGCACTTACGGTGCCTGCCTGTTCTCCGAGTCGGCATCCGGGTCGTGTTCATCTCCCCGGGTAATACCGGGAACTCCCGGCCAGCACGTCGTGCTCATGGATGTAGCCAAAGCCACAAATATTGTTCCCATGTCATGCTCTTCCTCTGACGCAGGCCACGTGGTCTACTTCGACCTGACGCCTACAGTATCCGGTTCTGTGACCGTAAGCACATGCCATCCCATGACAGCCTATGACACGGTGATAGATGTAATGAGTGGAGGATCTGGATGCGAATGGTTTACCCAGGTTGGATGTAATGACGAGAGTACTGACTCCTACTGTGATTCAAGCTGTTCCGGTCGGCCCAGCAAGGTAACGTTCAATGCCACAGCCGGAACAAACTATCGCATCCGGGTTGGTTCATACAATCAGAATAGCGCGGGTTGTTCTCTCTGTCTCGGCCTGATCGTCACCATCGGAGATCCGTGCGGAGAACCGCCAAGGGACATCGTCTGCCAAGAGGCCTACGAGCTTCCGGGGACAGCGGGGAGCCATGAGATGACAGTGGCTGCCACTGATACTCCCATGAACACGCAGTCCTGGTGTGCTTCGGCAAGCCATCCGGTATGGTTCAGGTTTGCGCCGACGATTGATGGGACGGCAACCTTTACGACATGCCATGCAGCCACTTCCTATGACACCGTGATCAATGTGGTGAGCGGGTGCAGTGACATGGCGACAATCCTGGCCTGCAACGATGACATGACGGGCTGTGGGTCGAATGACCAGGCTTCCGAGGTTTCTTTTGCGGTCAATGCCGGTCAAGAGTATTCTGTTGCGGTGGGTTCCTACGGGAACGATGATGCCGGCTGCCTGGGAGTTCGGTTGACCATTGCGGACGAGGGATGCGGATCGGACGGGGACTGCAATGATGACAACCTCTGCACTGAGGATCATTGTGTGGCAGGAGTATGTTCAAATATGCCACTGGGGGCGGGGACATCCTGTCCTGATGACGGCAACCAGTGTACCGGCGACGTTTGTGACGGTGACGGATTTTGTACTCATCCCTTTACGGCTGCCGGCAATTCCTGCGGTGACCAGTCGGACACCATCTGTACCGCCCCTGATACCTGTGACGGAGCAGGCCACTGTCTGGATAACCACGCAGCATTCAGCAGTCCGTGCCCGGACGAACTGTTCTGCAACGGTGAGGAAGCTTGTGATGGTGAAGGCCAATGTGCCGCGGGCAGTTCTCCCTGCGGAACTGATGAAATATGTTCCGAGCCGGGGGATCGCTGTGATCCGGACTGCAATAACAACGGCATATCCGACCTGGCCGATCTGGAATCGGGCTTCAGCCTGGACTGCAATGGCAACACGGTTCCTGATGAGTGTGATCTGGACAGCGATGGAGATGGGGTGCCGGACGACTGCGATCTTTGTGCCGGATTTGACGATGCCATTGACACCGACAGCGACTCTATTCCCGATGGCTGTGATGTCTGTCAGGGATATGATGATGCTCTGGACATGGATAGTGACAGTGTACCGGACGGCTGTGATATCTGTCCCGGTTATAATGATCTCCTGGACGCGGACAGTGACGGCGTTCCGGATGGCTGCGATGAATGTCCCGGCATTGATGACCATGCGGATATCGGCCTGCCTTTTGCCATTTCCACCGGCAGCCAGGCAGC
>JAOZKN010000175.1:2230-3476 GCA_029935315.1 Desulfocapsa sp.
TCCGCATCCCTACTTCCTGGTAGTTTGGGAGGACGTCAGGCTGGGTAAAAAAAGGATTTTTGTGGCCAATATTCAGGCGGACAGCCAGTCCGCCAGCCGCCTGGTGGTGATCGGTTCATCCTTTCCTCTTGATGATTCAGCATCGTTTCCCGCAAACCATGAATCCTTTTCGCCGCGCATCTCCGATCCGTCTCCACTTTCCCAGACGACAGCAATGCCTCCGGATACCTCCATGGCCAGCACGGTCCACCAGGTGGTTTTCGAAGTCGCCCATGACGGGAGATCAGACATTTACCTGGCAGACATCTCAAGCCCGGATGTCCGCAGCGTTGTGAGGATTACCGACACTCCATCTTATCTTGATGATGAAGAGATTCCCTCCATCATCTACAACCCTGCACTGGAAAGGGGTTTAATTGTTTTCCTGCGCGGCAGTCTTGTTTACGGCCAGTATCTTTCCCTGGTTGCACCCCTGTCCAGTCCCGCGCTTATCGGCAAGGAATTTCTTCTTTCTTCCGCGGATTCCTTCGCCCTGGATTCACACCCCTTGAATGAACGCATGTTCCTTGCCCTCCACATCGCAGCCGGCATGCAGGGTTTTCGCCTGGCCGGGCAGACCACGGATGTCCTATTCGGCTTTATGGGCAGTCTTGATCAGCCAGCCCTTTCCCTGAACAGTAACACCGGAGAGTGTTACCTGCTGGTCAACCGTGTTCCCGGCCTCATTGGAGGCGGTGAGGATACGCTTGTGGGTCGCCTCCATTGCGGATGCTGGCAGAAGAACAATCAGGCACCAGTGGCGGATGCCGGTACCGACCAGCTCCACGTCGTTGAAGGTACGGTCTTTCACCTTGATGGCAGCGGTTCTTCAGATCCGGACAATGACAACTTGTTCTACCGCTGGACGCAAACCTCAGGGAAAAGTGCTCCATTCACGACTCTTGGCGGAGAAAGCATTTCCTCCCCCGATCTTATTGCTCCCGTGCTGGATGAGGGCCAGACATCGGAGGCCCTGACATTTGAACTGGCGGTGGATGATTTCAGGGGCTCCACTCTCTTCCCGGTTGTGGACACGGTTCAGGTTACGGTGGTGCCGGGCAGTGATCCGCATCCTCCCACAGCTGTAGCCGGCCCCGACCAGACGGTTGATGAAGAATCCTTTGTCCAGCTTGACGGCTGCTCCAGTTCAGATCCCGACCACGACCCCCTGAGCTATGTCTGGCAGCTTGATTCCGCCCCTGCCGGC
>JAOZKN010000022.1:0-1720 GCA_029935315.1 Desulfocapsa sp.
CCTCGCGCCTCGATTTAGAGCAAAAATACTCATTAATGGACAGACACTAGTTAAACGCTCCGCGATTTTTATCATGGCTGAAATTTGAAAGCAAGCTCTATCAAATTGCTTTTCAAAAAGGCATCTGCTATCTTAGCTCAATTATGAGTGATGATTTTATTTACAAACCATTGGCAGAAGATCAACCAGTGGACTCTTCTGCTAAGTTTAACGCCCTGATTCTGTTTGTTGGTGAGATCAGGAAGACCATAAGAGCCCTTGGTATCAGCCTTGTTCTGGTGACAGTTGCAATATTTTTTCTTAGTCCGGAACTCTTGCGTATGGTGCAGAAGCATCTGGCTGATCAACTGTACTTCTTTTCCGTGGCAGGTCCTTTTCTTGCCCACGTAAAACTGGCACTTTTTTCTGCAATCTATGTGCTGATGGTGTGGATCATGACAGTCCTCTGGCGTGCTCTGGGGAAACCTTTCGGAGTAGAGGGCAGCCAGCTTTTCTTCTTTGTCGTCTTCACCTGCCTCCTGTTTTATGCAGGAACCCTGTTCTGTTATTTTGTCACCCTTCCTCTGGGGATTAAATTTTTGCTTGGTTTTGGCTCTGCAGAATTGCAGCCTGTGATTTCAATCGGGCGTTTTGTGAATTTCACAACGCTGTTTATTCTGGCCTTCGGGGTGATTTTTGAGTTGCCGGTTTTTATGGTGTTTATGGCAAAAGTCGGTGTGTTTACAAGGAGATTTTATGAGCAGAACCGAAGGTATGCTGTTCTTCTTATCGCCATTCTTGCAGCATTGCTTACCCCTACGCCCGATATCGTAAATATGTTGCTTATGGGTGGGCCTTTATACCTTCTCTATGAGGCTGGAATCGTGATTTTGCGAGTTATGCGCATTCAATGACCGGGCCTTAGCGGGAGCGGATTCCTTAGAATTCGTGGAGGGTAAAGCCATGTTCGCGCAGCAAGGCAGCTGTGACCCCAATGGTGCCGTTAACTGCGCAGGAAGGGCTTTTGGCTTTAAGACAGATTGCGGTGATTTTTTGTGATTTGGCAATCTGTAACACCTGCTGAGCACCTGTTGTGAAAAATTTGCTTACATCGGTGCCATCTTGTCGTGTACAGACAGAGGCTTCTCTTCGCAGGACTGCAAAGCCGTCGCCATTGATGATGTCGGCTGCCGGGCGCGGGGTTGGCAGGCCGCCCAGTTGCTCGGGGCAGACAGGAATGTAGTGTGAACCGTGTAAGAATTCCAGACAGGTAGCACTTGCTTTTGTTGCACCGTCGTAACGGGTACAAAGCCCAACGAGGCATGCACTGACCAGAAAGACTGATTTTGATTGTGAACGATCCATGAAACGGAAACCTAAAACATCTCTAACACCTTCGCAACGGAAACGATTATTTCGCATTGCTGCAGCGTTTGCTGTCGTCGCCCTGCTGTGGATGGTCTTTGCTCCGGGGCGTGGTTTATTTCACTTGCATACGCGGAGTAAATATCTGGCAGGCTTAGAAGCGGAGAGTAGTGTGCTGGTGCAGGAAAATAGTGATATGACACATGATATTGAACGCCTGCAAAGCGATGACGAGTATCTGGAGCAGGTGGCCAGAGAAGAACACGGGATGCTGAAGGACAATGAAATGGTTTTCGATTTTAGTAAGAAGAATGAAAAATAGGCTATAGTCAGTTGTGAGTGGGGACTGTTAGCAAAGGCAATGTTCTTGCTTTTG
>JAOZKN010000022.1:1820-18706 GCA_029935315.1 Desulfocapsa sp.
GGCTATAGTCAGTTGTGAGTGGGGACTGTTAGCAAAGGCAATGTTCTTGCTTTTGCTAACAGTTTGAATGCCACACGGGCATTTTATTGTTTATGCTCAGGAGAATCCGGATCTGGAAGAACAACCGGAAAGAGCACCAGAAGGAATAGGTGTGCCCTGAGCGGGTTGACTGCTGGTGGCAGAGATCATTTTTTTGATATTTGAACTGTTGCAATGTTTGCAGGTCAGATTATCCATAGCTGATGCTATCATAATCAGACTCTCAAAGTTTTTCCCACAGTCGTCACAGTGGAATTCGTAAATTGGCATGGTATCCTCTTTTGTAAAAGTAGTTATAATTGCTTAGGAACAGGTCCCAAAAGTTTTTATGTTCTATTTTACTATACAATTGATCTTTTACGTCCCCTTGTCAAGATAGAGTTTTGTTCGTTTGTTTTGATACACAAAAAAGAAACGTCAACATGTAAAGATCAAATACTGAAGCATCAAAGCACGTATATATGGACAGAGAAGAACAGATAATTCAGTTGTTGCAGGAAACTCGTGGAGTCCTGGCGTATCAGGGGAGTTGCTCCGTCCTTGATTATCCAAAATCTCCTGAGCTTGAGTCGTTTCTGCAGAATTGTAACTGGCAGGCGGCAGCACCAGCACCAGCAGCAGAAAAGGAAAAGCCCAGGGTCCAATCTCCACAGGACACACACGTACCCGTCCCTGAAAAGCCTGTGAGTAAAAAGAAGAGTGAGCAGAAAGATCTCCTGGAGATCGCAACGGAAGTTGCAGGCTGTACTGGTTGCAGCCTGTCGGAACAACGCTCATGCGCTGTTCCCGGAGTCGGCAGTGGTGAGCAGATTCGCTTATTACTTATTGGACACTGGTTACCTGCTTCACAGAATTCCACTGCTGTTTTTGGTGAAGCAGAAGATCTGATGCTGAAACGAATGCTGGCAGCCATCAATCTGCCCATGGATCAGGTGTTTATCACAAATGTGATAAAATGTAGTGTCGGATCGGATATTCAGCCTCAGGCTGAACATATTGATGCCTGTTCTTCGTATCTCAAACGTCAGATTACAGCCATTGCACCGGAACTTATCTGTACCATGGGTATGGTGGCCACCAAAATCCTGCTTCGTCCTTCTCAGCCGCTTTCCAGGTTGCGGGGGCGTTTTTATCCTTACCAGTGCACCGGAGGCGTTGAAATCCCTTTGCTGCCCACCTATCACCCCGGATATCTCCTTCAGAACCCTGAGATGAAAAAGGCGACCTGGCTGGATTTACAGGCCCTTGAGAAACGTCTGCTGGATGGTTGAGTCCGGTTATCTTTTTAGCCAGACATTATTTGGGGTATTGCGAATATCGGTCAGTGTCCATATTGTCGAAGAGTTTTCCGTGGGAAGGCATCAGTACAGCCCGATAAATCCCCGCTGCCCCAAGTTTTTTATAAACGTGGTTACAGCTGTTTCCGCCTCCTGATTACTCACCTTGTATTCTTGGGCAAAGGTAGTGATGATTGCTCCCACGCTTCTTTTTCCATCAATTAATTTCCAGACAAAGCTACCCATCTCATCCAGTTCCAGTTTCTTGGTCGGTGTTTCGATGCTGTTTTTCGTAAATTTACGATGCAGTGCCTGGAAAAAACGACTTAAAGGAATGGCGTAGGTGAAGAGGATTTTCCCATCTTCAAGTTCCTCCCAACTGGTGGTGTCGTTTTGCTGAGGGATGCAGGCCAGGGCCTCGGTCCTGCTCAGGGTTTTTTCCGGTTTAGACGGGGAAGATTTCATAGCTGTCCAGGATTGAGGCGGCGAGTGTGTCGGGGATGGGTTTTTTATCAAAGAGGAAGAGACCTGTCAAACGATCACACTCCGGATGATGGCGTAAAATCATCTCATGAAAAGGCATTTTTCGTTTGAATCTATCCAGAATTTGTTTGTGAATGGGTGGGTGTCTGGAGTGGGAGACCATATATTCGGACTGCTGAATGCTTTCTGTATTGATCTCAACATCCCCAAGAACCATCAGCAGATCCGCCATGCTGGATGTCTGTAGTCGTTGGCTGGCCGGAGCAAGGCGACAGATATGGCTAATCAGACTATTGTCAGTAAAAGAAAGCCGGGTGAGGCCTGCGCCGAAATTATAGCCACTGAGCTGGTAACTGGCAGGAAGGAGCAGATGGAAATCCTGGAGCGCCCAGAGTGTTTTTCTGCCCACGCTGTCGTGACAGGAGATACTGGAAAACAGTGTCGTAATATCAGTGTGGCTGGCAGGGACTGTGTCAAAAAAATAAAAAAGCAGGGAAGTTCCGCACGTGTGACAGGTGAGAAGTGCAGCACTGGCACTCTTGTCTTTCCCTTTAAGGAGCAGGTGTACAGAGTACTTATCCGTTAATATCTGCCAGGACGGGGGAAGGGATTTGTGCGGGAACAGGCCACTGTCTTTTTGCAGGTTTTGCAGGATGTTTTTTGTCGCTCTTTCGGTGTTCCCTTTGTTTACATGCCATCGTAATTCAAGAACCGGATGGAAATTGCTTTCAAAGAGAAGGTGGTGATCCCCGGAAACAATAACATCCCAGTCTTGCGGACATTGGAAACGGAGACTATTCCAACCCGTTTCTTTCCAGGAAGGGCTTTGTGCAGATGTCACTTTTATGTTTGCGGAATAAGATAATTCCAGTCGAGTTTTGGAACTGTTTTATTCTTTGTTTTGTCGAGCTGATTCATTTGGCTGCTGCACTGTTTGGTAAAACATTTCTGTTCCTTGACAATTTGGTCCGGACAGTACAGTTTAACCATATTCCCAGTGTTTTCATTGGGGTTTTTGGTGTTATGCTGCAGGACTAAATGGATGCTTTCTCCGCCCGCAGTTGTAAATTTCCATTTCCAGATACGGAGAATACCAAATGAGTCGCCTTTCCAGGTGTCTGGCTTTCCGTACTTGTCTTTGTATTTTTTCAGGAGTGTCTTGAAGAATTTTTTGCTGGGATCTTTATATTTGAGCTTGATTTTAACGATTTCTCCGGGTGAATCGCAGATGCCATAAGAGATTATACCTTTATCGAATCCGTTCCAGTCATAGATGACCACTTCCTTCAGGAAGTTTGAGTACTCAATATTCGGATAGTCTGTTACGTCACTTCCCAGAATGAAACCACCCACTCCTGTTGGCGTATCCCTTGCTGTGGCGCCGGAAGGGAGGAGAGAGAACAGGCTGAACATAAGTATGATGATGGATAGTGATACTTTTTTCACAAAAAAACTCCTGCAACTGAAGGACGGGTACATTGTACTGTTTGCTTACCTGCTAGTTTAACAGATACCTGTCTTCCTTTGTAGCATGTCGCATCTGATGAATCCAGTGGAAAAACAGGCAGCCTCTTTTCTGAATGGAGTGACAATTCTTCTGAATAATGTATACTTGTTGAAATCTCCAAAGCTTATTCCCAGAAAATCCAGGAAGCTATGAATAAAAAAGCAGCCAAGAGCATTCGTATTACCGAAAGGTCGCTTTTTTACTGGATCCTCAGACGACACCGTCCCATGCAGCTGTTTCTGCTGCTTTTCATTGTCATTAGCCTGTTTTTTAAGGTGTTTCCCCTTGAAATGCAGAAACGGATTATCAATGAAGCCATTTATCTAAAGGATATAGAACTGCTGTATCTGTACAGTGCTTTATATATCGGTGCTGTGACGATTGCAGGACTTTTAAAGTATGCCATTAATGTGCTGCAGGTATATCTGGGGCAGAAGATTCTGGTGGAAATGCGGCAGGAGCTTTATACCCACGTGTTGCAGCTGCCTCTGCAGTTTTACCGAAAGATGCAGCCCGGTACGGTTATTTCAGCCATGACTGCAGAGTTAAATGCCATTGGCTTTTTTCTGGGGGGTGCTATTGCCATCCCTGTGACCAGTATTTTGACTTTTGTCGTTTTTATCTGGTTTATGTTTGCCTTGAATCCTTTACTGGCACTGCTCAGTGTGGGTATCTATCCTGTGGAACTGTTTGTTATTCCATATTTACAGAAGAAATATAACAAGTTGAATACAGAACGGGTTAAGACCACGCGGGTAATGGCCAATGTGGTGAACGAGTCCATCTCAGGAATCCATGAGATCCATGGCAATGCCAGCTACGGGCTGGAAGAAAAAAAGCTCACAACCTTTATCGACAAGTTGCATCAACTGATGAAGAAGCTGTTCCTGGTCAAATACGGGATCAAATTTGTGAACAACTTTTTTCAGTCGCTGGGGCCCTTTGTTCTCTTCCTGGTTGGTGGTTATATGGCTATTCATGGTGAGTTTACCCTGGGTGCGCTGGTAGCGTTCCTGTCCGCCTATGAAAAAGTGTATGACCCGTGGAAGGACCTGATTGAGTATTATCAAAGCTATCAGGATGCCCATATCCGTTATACCCAGATAATGAAAATTTTTGATCTGGATCCCCCCCATTTATTGTTACCGCCTGGTCGACCACCGTATCACCTGTCCGGAAATATCCAGTGTAACAACGTTTCCTATATCGTTGCCAGTGGTGTCAGGCTCCTTGAAGATATTAATTTTGAAATAAAAGAATATGAACAGATTGCCCTGGTGGGATTCTCCGGTTCGGGGAAATCCACTCTGGCTCTGCTTATTGCCCAGCTGTATGATGCGAGCAAGGGCAATATTCGCATTGGCGGTCATGATGTCTGTGAGCTGGCGAAGAGTGAGATCGGCAGTAATGTGGCCATGATTGCGCAGCACCCCTTTATTTTCTCGGGAACAATTAGTGAAAACCTGCTCTATGGTGTGAGGGCTGTTGCAGATAAACAGACGATGCCTGACAGAGCTCGTATCCACGCTGTGATAAAGGATGTCGGGCTGAAGGATGATATACTCCGCTTTGGCTTGCAGGCTGTTTTGAGCCCTGAAGAGTGCAAACCGTTCCGTAATAAATTCCTGCGCATGCGGCAGATTATTCAGACGAATCTGCGGGATGAATTTGAACATGCCATTGAATTCTATGATGTCTCCAAATATCTTTATTACTCGAGTATTCGGGATAATATCGTCTTTGGTGATAGTTTGTCTCAAAACTATACTGTACCGCGGTTGCCTGATAATCCTCGCTTTATAGAATTGTTACAGGATGTGAAACTGGAAAAACCGTTAATTACTCTTGGTTTTGCCATCGCCAGTCACACCATTAATTTACTGGCTGATTTCCAGGATGACGAGTTTTTCTTCCGTGATACTCCCATGGAAATGGACGAATTTACGGTATACAGCGATCTCCTTGCCCGGTTAAGCAGTCCCCAGCCAAAAGATGCCGAGTCGCAGAAGCTCCTGCTTATCCTGGCGCTTCGTTTTATTCCACAAAAACATTCCATCGTTTCCCTGCCATCAGCCATGGAGAAAAAGATACTCCTTGCCCGGCATGGTTTCCAGGAAAGAATTGTTCATATTGAGATGGATCATTGCAAAATGCATGGTACCTGTACACCCTGTACTAAAAAGAACAGATGTGGTGATGTAAGTGGATTTATTCCATTTTGTCCTAGTGAATACCTGTATACCCGTACCTTGCTGGACAACATTCTCTTTGGCGCAGTAAAATCGGAGCAAGTCTTTGATGAACAATTACGTTCGCTGGCGGCCCAGGCATTTTCTGATGAACAGTTGCTGGACGAGGTTTTGGAAATTGGACTTGAATTTGAGGTAGGGAGTAAGGGAGACCGGCTCTCAGGTGGACAGAAACAGAAACTTGCCATTGCCCGAGCATTCTTAAAAGATGCGCCTATTTTGATTATGGATGAGGCTACAGCCAGCCTCGATAACACCTCTCAGGCAAGAATTCAGAATCTGCTGGAAACAGACTTCAGGGGAAGAAAAACAATTGTAGCTGTTATCCACAGACTTGATCTTACTCCGGCCTATGATCGCATTATAGTACTGAAGGCCGGACGGATTGTAGAACAGGGAACCTACGAGGAACTCATGGAACAAAAAGGAGATTTCTATGAACTTGCCAGAGCAGAATCCTGACGGAGGTCCGATGGATAAGTTGACTGATACGCAGGAGTTTATGAACAGGTTGTATATTTTTTCCGGAGCACCCGGAGGAGTGGTAAAGTTGTTTGCCTATCTGGCGAAGCAGGAAACCTACACAAAAGGGCAGCTTATTCTCAAAGGCGGGGATCCCTGTGACAGGTGTTTTCTTATCATGTCAGGCAAGGTTGATATCCACCAGCATTATAATGGACGACGTTTTCATCTTCAACTCTTGTCCAGTGATTCTATTAATTATTTCGGCGAACTGGCATTGTTGTCAGAATTTAACTGGTTCTTTTCAGCTCGGGCCTGGACTGATGTAACGCTGTTAACCATAAGTCGTGAGGCTTTCAGCAAGGTGATGGAACGCTATCCTGAATTTTATCAGACCATGGTGAAAAAAATCATCAAACTTCGCATTAATCGCTTTGCTGATCAGTCTGCATATCTTCTCGATCATATTTCTCCTGATGCATGGCGTGAAGATCCTGCCGAATAGGCGGTGATGAATATTTTAAGCCTGAATAAGAACTGGCAATACAACGTAGAGAAAGGAGGGCCGATATGCAGGGAATGGAGTTTATGATCAAACGGGCAGAATACAGGAAAGAAAAAGAATCTCCTTTGTTTATGCAGGTTCTGCAATGGGCACGTGCGGATGGTGATGACATTGTTGTGGAAATCGTTGAACGGGCTTTTGCAGATGATGATGCAGAGCGCTGGCTGACCATCCATCCCACCAGTTCCTATTCCGGCCTTATTGCCCACTACACCGAAATTGTCAGCACTGAGAAAGAACTGAATTTCAATGAATGTCGTTTACTTGGTAAACGAATGGATGCGTATTCCAGGAAGTTGCTCACCTGATGGTATGGGTCTTGTGCCTTACTACCAGTAAACGGTAAGTGAGGCCGGTACTTTCTTCAGTATCCCTTGAGGGTGCTTATAACAAGTTGATTTACAATTAGAACCATAACTTTTCGGAGTTTGTGCTTCCCTGTTTTTTTTATTGCCGCTTTCATGGAAGAAGGCACTAATAAGCAAGATGTCCAAGTGATTTCATGATAAGTGCCAGTCCCATGGCAAACATCCCCATAAGTCCCATCCCACAGGAAAATCCAGCCAGAAGAACAGGAGCATATTGTCTCCACATGGGGCCGTATCGTTTAAGAAAGAAATAGCGGCCCAGAAAAGCACCCAACACCTCCAGAATCAGGCCATGGGGTGTGGATTGTCCCAGTCCCCGTACCACACCATAGATAAGCAGAATCGGCAGGCCAAAAAGGCTGAGCACAAAATACATAAGCAGGCCAAAGCCCAGTCCTGAAAAGACCGTCGACCCGTTTAAGGCCTGATAAAACATGGAGTTGCCTTCAAGGGTGGAGGTCTGCATCAGCAGCGTGTTCAGGGCTTGTAAATGCCAGAGTTCCTGTGCGTAGGGATAATGACTGGACGGTATGGGGGCCAGACGCCAGATAAATTGTGAAAAGAGCAGGCTGGCTACCATGACAATGGGAAAAACTACAATTTCAGCCTTTATGATGCCACGAATAGACGTTCCGGTGAGTTCAATCTGTCTGAACTGTACTGTCGCTTCGCCATAATTATGGATGGGGATTGGTGCGTACCAGATCTCAATCCCCTGGTAGCCGAAAAATTTAGCCCCTGCGATAAAACTTGCCTCCCGGACAAGGGGCAGACTCACAAACTGGCCGGCAATACCTTCCATTCTCGCAGTGATATAGGAGATGATTGGGGTGTAGATAAAGCCGTATCCAAGGAAAAATATCCAGGGGAAATTGGGAACAAGGACCACACAAAGTGCAACATAGGCAAGGGTTGAGAACACATAAATGGCGATGGCTATCCAGAAATTAAAGTCGCCCCGTCCCTCAGGTGGATTAAAAAGATCATGCAGGGTTCCCATATCTTTCTGGTTACTGCGATAGGAGCGCACAACGGACCAGATACCGATGACCCCGATGGCAAGTCCAAGGCCTATACCAAAACTCATATAAAAATCAAAATTGTTGGCAAATACGGTGTCCACCGTGGCCATGCCCGGATGCCATCTTTCCAGTATCCCATGGGTATAGAGAATGGGATTGAGGATTATGGTAATAACAAGGCCAATCAAGCCTCCGATTACTGCCCAGAAAGGGAGGACCATGCCAATAAAAACAAGACCAAGGTCCAGCTGTATACCCGTGGCCACGGCCGGCAGGATATCTTCTGTATGTTGGGTCAGTTCTATCCAGGGTATGGGGATAAGACGGATTGGTTCGTTAAAGATGAGGCCTGAGGCGATGGGAAGAAGGACATAGACTGCACCAAAGACAAGGCCGATAACGCCGCCAATGGAGAACACCCGCCACTTCCAGCTTTTCTTCTTTTCTTCTGTGGATTCGGCCAGGGCCATGGTTCCCAGCGCTCCAACAGGTGCCATGGGGAATGGCAGTTTTTCCACATCGGAGGTGATACGATACAGGGCGTAGCCAAGACCAAAATGATCAATACGCTGGATAATCTGGGAACCAACCAGCAGCAGAATGGGAATGAGCCAGTCCCGGTGGAGGAAAGTTCGTTCCACCATGGACATGGAATCGGGCCCGGGGGCCACCCAGGCAGGAATAAATTCTGTCAGCCCCAGCATACGGGCGGCATCGGACTGGACAAGATACTGGTTCCAGAGGAGTCCGGAAAACGGAGAGGCAAGGGCGGCCCCTGCCATATAGTACAAGAGAAAAATTTCCTGCTGTTTCAGCTCAGAGTGTGCTCGTTTTGCAATTTCCGCAAAGAGAATGATTGTCACCCATCGGGCGGCAGGGCCAATCCCCTGGCCAATGACCAGCTGCAGGTACATGGAACCCGGCATCATCAGGAAACCGATAAACACGGCGCCGATAATGGTCTTCCAGTCAAAACCTTCTTCGAAATGATCGGGAGGTTTGAGTAGGTCTCTGTATTCTTTTAGTTCTTTGTCGTCATACATAATTAATGAATATAAAATGAGAAGAAAAAGGTGCCAATAAACAAAAAGTAAGAACGAACATCGAACACGGAGTCTCGGCAAGCTCGCTTACCTGAACATTGAACATCCAACGTTGAATCGACAACAGACGTTCGAGGGCTGCATTTTGTTTTTTCATTCGATGTTCAATGTTGGATGTTGAATGTTCGAAGTTCATTTTTTCCTAATCAGGCAGTACCTGATATCCGGAATCAGTGAATAAGCCCACAATGGCCCAACCGCCACCCATGAGAAAATCACCAATAATCAGCCCTATGAAAAAGAACTGAATCTTTTTAAACAGTGACACTCCGCCATAGCGCATACACAATGCGTTACATGCCCAGCCAATAAAGAAACTTACCCATAAAATGCGCATGGCCGAGCTGTAGGCCGTGAGATATCCAAGGGGGTGGATGGGCCACCAGTAGAAACGGTGATAGCAGATAACCAGAATCAGCATGATCACTGCACCTGCAAGGGCAAAGAAGGTAATCCAGCCACCGGGTTCAACCGGTGCCGTCATCAAACGGTGTATATTCTCAAAGACTGTGAGGGTCGTTCTGCTTGCCCATTCCACCTGCAGTTCCCTTGTGCCGTAGCGGTAATAGAGAGTCATCATGGCAAGAATAGAGGCCACAAGGCTTGCCAGAATAGTGAAAAAGAGCCCGGTGAAAATCAGCAGTCCCGGTCCTTTTTTGTGACTGAGGTTTCTGGCATGGAGTAGAGAGGGCATTAGAGATTCTCTCAGGTCCACAAAGAGAACTTTTTGGGCCATGGCTGGTAGAAGTCCATTGATTCCTGCAAAGAGCTTTGTCCCTCCCATGCTCATCAGGCCATCCATGGGGGCAGCAGTCAGCGTAAAATAAGCAAGCCCGCCCTGGCAGATAATTCTGGCGGCCACCAGTGTAATCATAAAGGCGGCACTGAAGAAGAGCAGTGCACTGCTAAAATTCATACCAAGGGAGACGGCCCAGTAGAGAAGTCCTCCAAAACAGACAATACAGCCCCAGAAGGAGAGTCGAACATCAAACCATTCTGTGCGGGCGGCGCGGGGGCTGGCAAGAAAAAACGATGCTTTGGTGACCTCCAGAAGATGTGCCCTGGCCAGCCAGACAAGAAATGCAAAGAAGACACCGTAGGCGCCAATCATCTGGGTCTCTTCAGGTTTGGCAAGGGTTGGCCCGAAGGTGATACCGAGTTCAGACGCCGGAATGGAATAACCCAGCATTCCTAAGATGCCAAACAACAGCCCGCCAAGGATAAAGAAGAACCAGAAACTAAAGGATATCTGCCTGGAGGCGAGGAAGGCAAAACCGATAAACGCCGGATAGATATAGATTTTGAGTTTCTGAAAGCCTGAGAAAAGTCCGTAGTCCGGAAAATATGGCCCTGCCAGAATCAGGGTGGGCAATTGCGGCACGGAAGGGTAATAAAAATTAAAGCCATTGAGCAGATGGAGAGAGACAGGGAGTAAAAGCCCCATGAGTAAAAAACGGTTTGTGAAAAAAGAGCCGATTTTTCTCTCGTCAAGGGCGTTGGCAAGCATTTGCGGGACCCGCAACAGGGGGAAGTTGATCCGCTCATTATGGATCCACTGCCGGGAAAATACATTAATAAGAAAGAGCATAAATCCGTATGCCAGGAGAATAAAAGTTCCCCAGATGAGCATGGGGCTGAGCCATGCCTGCCAGGGGATACTCTTTGCAACTTCAAACCAGTTCATCTCTCTGCCACCCGGAAGACCGGTGTAAAGCATCTCAATGGCACGGTTGTCGGTGGGGACGATGGCGGGCGGTAACACAGCAAGCAGGCTGTCCTGCCACTGGTTGGACAGTGTTGCGTAATGAATGGGGGTTGTGAGATTAAGGAGCAGCGTTCTGGCAAGCCCTGTATAGGCAATCCCTGATCCAATAACCATCTCTATCCAGACGATAAGCAGCTCGCTGCCGGTGAAGAACAGGTTCTTTGTACGAAACGCCCAGGCAGCTGTTGCTGTCAACAGAGTCAGCAGAATAAAAATAAAAAATGGAGCCAGCGGGAAATGACCACCGCCAAGGGGGGTGGCCTGGAGATAAATGTTGTTAAAGGGGGTGAGGAAGCAGATTCCCACAGCCAGGACCAATCCTGTGACAATAGCTCGCAGTCGAATGACATGTGCTGCACTGTTTTGCTCAGGCATTGACATCCTCTCCTGCTCTCCCCGTTCCCTGGTTCTGTTTTGCAATTTTACGGAATTCTGTGGTAAAATAAGCATGGCTGTCATCATCAATGGAGCGCCATACCAGCAGTTGTTTACGTAGGTCATGGAGGAAGGAGGTGTTAATTCTCTGCCAGAGCTGCTCTTCCCCGGAGCGACGTTCCATGGTGGCCTTAATCTCAAGATAGCTGGAGTCACCCTCCACCGGGCAGAATTGAATATCCACCCACTGCATGATACCAAAATCAAATGGGGCAAGCCATACTTTTGAGCGGATATTGGTGCAGTGCATCTCATGGGGTTTTTCTGACCCCTGAATAAGTGCCCGCATCTCTTCTATGTTGCAACAGCTAAGCGCAAGTTCAACCGGCCCCGTGGAGAAAAGACCATGGGACACATCCTGGTGGGACTGGAAATAGTGGAATATAAAACCGCCCAACGAGTCATGTTCATCATATTTCATGAAAAATGGCAGGGTGACGGTGATTTTATTGTTCACCGGCCGGGGCAGTTGGAAGTTTGCATTTACATCAGGAATGGCAATGCGTGCAGCCACTCGAGAGGGGTAGATAACAGAGAGGAGAACCACCCCCATAACCAGGAGCATGGCTGCCACACCGGCCATGGAAGAGTAGTTGACGGTGAGGCCTGCCCACATGGGAGTATCTGCAAAAAGAGATGCCGAAACCTGCGCCATCAGGTAGCCCAGCACTACGGAAATAACGGCCAGCGCCAATGCTTCTGCAATAAAGAGGAAAGAGACATGGGAGGGTGCAAGGCCAACGGATGTGTAGATGGCAATTTCGTTTTTCCGTTCATAGACGGAACTGATCATGGTGTTTAAGACAATAAAAATGGAGATCAGTAAGGGGATGAGAATATTGGGAACACCACTGTACTGTATGGCATCGCTCTGATTATAGAGCCAGACGCCGTCTTCTTCGCCGGCAAAAATAGCCATGGAGAAACGGTCCACCAGCTGTTCCGCAATTTCGCCAATGGATTGTAGCGCTTCCGGACGAACAGCAAGATTCTTTAGCTTTCCTCCCAGGGTGAGGAGGGTAGAGGCTGGAATAATTGCCACCTGAGATGCGGGAATATGGTGATAACGGCTCTGGAAGGAGCGAATGTCGTCTCCCGATTCCATGGCCTCCTGTTCGACTTCTGTGATTTCAGAACCTGATTCGTCAGGGAAGGTGACAGGTGTTAAGGGTTCACCATCCAGATCGAAGGCCTGGTCAATCCGGTTTCCTTCAAAGCTGCCAATAACCGTAAAGTCGTATCCCCAGAGTTGTATTTTCTGGCTGCCATCTGTCTGCACGTCCAGGGCCTGGGCCATGTCCTTATCAAGAATAATGGAAAGACTGTCATCTTCTGTAAACCAGTGCCCATTGACTAAAAGTTTGTCGAGCCCGGTGACCTGCGCCTCCGAGGCTGACAGCCCTATTAAGCCCTGGAGCTCTGCACTTTTATTGCCATGATGCAGGGGGACATGAACGGCCTTTGAGGCATCACGGGCTTCCAGCCAGACACGGGGAGCTATTCCACGACAGTTTTCAAAACCATTGACCAGCTTATCCACAGCATTTACAGGCAGGCTTCGCCAGTCGACCCTTTTCAGGAGCAGGCCCTGATACGGTGCAGTCTCCTGGAAAAAGAGTCTGCTCTGTCGTTCTCCGGACTTAACCGTGGTGAAGCTCATAATGGTAAAAGTCAGGATAATCAGGGTCAGGCAGGTGAGGATGGTACGAATTCGTCTGCGCCTGAGGTTTGAAACGCCCAGATAGAAGGCAGCGGTAAAGGCCTTCCAGTGACTGATTTCCGAGGGGCGTTTGTGGCTTGCCCTGCGCTGCATGAGAATCATCTCCTCCTCAAAACGGAAGAAGATAATAAGGCTCACCAACAGCGATAATCCCAGGATAAAAAAGGCAAGGATAACAACGGTGGGACTGTAGGCCAGTTGAAAGGCGGGATGCACCTGACGGATGATTGCAATGAGGATAAAAAGGATTCCGCCAAAGGCCACTATCCGTTTGTAGATACTGGCATAATTAAACAAGAAACGTTCCATGCAGAAGGCGAAAGGAACAAACAGGGCAATATAGAACAGCACCCCGAAGAGCACATCTTTTTGTGTTTTCTCAACCTGCGCATACACACGGTTGGCCAGTGCCAGGGCTTCAGATGAGGACTTGCTGAAGTGTGCGTAGTCCCGTTTCTGCAGACTGTTCTCCGCCCGAATAAGGGCACTGAGACCGCGTTCTTCAAGGTTTGAAATTTTATCGTCATAGATGCCATGTTTTTCAAGGTTTGCAATCCGGGGGGAGAGCAGGGTCCAGATATCTTTGGCTGCGTGGTACACCGTGTTGTAAATGGCGTTGTATTGATCCACTGCATAGCCAAAACCCATGGGGTCCTTGGCTGTGGCATTGGTGAGAATCATCTTTCGGGTGAGCACATTATCAGAGAGAGTGGCCTTGAGCCATGTTCCCGGTTCGGTATAGATTGAGGCCATGGTGGAGTTACGGGTATCGATACGGCTGTACCAGTAATGCTGAGGCGGGGCGTCCCGACGACCATCCAGAAGGTTGAGCTTGGTCATGTAATTGAAATTGCGCGGCTCGAGCAGGTTAAAAATGGTGGTCTCCCTGCAGGAAAACATGGTGAGATCGGTTTTTACGTGCTGTTTGCGGATCTTTATCCGGTAATTCTTTTTGCCGGTGAGTTTTTTGTCAATGGCCCATATGACTTTGCCGCTTTCCTTATCAAAACGGTAGCCCTCTATGATCAGTTTATCAAGGACATGTTTTTTGTCCGCCACTCCTTTGACCTGAAACTGGCCGATGGCATTAACTGTCGCGTAATATTTCTGCGGGCCCTGATAGGCAAGCAGGATACTGCCAGCGGCGGGATATCCGGCAAAGAGTTCTCCCTGCAGCAGGAGGTTGGCCCTTCCGCTGACGGTGGCAAAACCGTTACGCGGCAGCTTCCCTGAATGGAGTTTTTCTTTTCCGGCCATGGCTTGCACCATGTCTGCGACAAGGATGGACTGGTTTTCCAGCTTATTCCAGTTGATATGCTCCGTTGTATCCCACGGTGTTCCCCAAAGTGCCCGGGCATCACCGGTACTGACCAGACTCACTCCCAGGAAACCGGCCAGGGATGCAACTTCTCCACCAAGGGCCGGCTTGTCCAGAAACCATGAATCCCAGGAACGCAGACGGCTGGGACGAAGGGTGTCAATATAGGGTGTTTTACTGCTGCTTTTTGCGGAGACGTCTTCCAGGAGATCCGCCAGCGTCGAGAAGATGCCGGTACGATTTACCCGTGCCTTTAAATTGTAAAGAAAACCCTGGTGAAAGGCACCAATCCCATTGCCATGGCTGGAGAGATGCAGGGAAATAATGGCTGCCACTTCATAGTCGCTGAGGAAATTCCGGAAGGTAAAAGCAGTTTTCAGGGTTTTGAGATGGCTTTTCAGTTCCTTTGCCCGTTGTTGGTTGTTTGCAATGGCAGCTGGAATGATCGTTCTGAAAAGTTCTTTTTCTGTTGCCTCAATATCATGGAAAGAGGTACGCCATCCAATACGTCTGTAGAGGAGGCGGGTCTGGGAGAGCTTTTTGATGGCAGCTTCGGTTTCGGCAGTTTTGTTTTCTCCCTGGAGGAGGCGCAGGCTGATAAGCTGGCGTGAGATTTCATCAACGGACAATTTGAGCTGGTCGGCCACGGCCAGGCTGATGACAAGGTCTCGTTCCTGGTTTTCCAACAGCGGCCAGCTCACCTCTTCCAGGGTCTGCAGGTTGTTTTTTGTCTGGAGCAGGCTTTTTTTAAGACGTTTTTTCTGTTGTCGAAGAAGTTTCTTTTTGGAGCTGACACTCCAGAGGATATCGCGCATACCTGCAAGAGACTGGTTATGTCCGGAGTTGGCAACGACCAGTACGGATCTGGCTGGCGGGTTCTCCCGCAGCTTTTGTGCGGTTTGGAGGAGGGTGGCAATGGACGTTGCTTCATCTGCGCCAGGTGCACGGCTTGCCACAAAAGCGGAGCCGTCATAGAAGGCTTCAATGATCAACAGCTCTTGCCTGAGTTCCGGGTCGTTTCCCGGAATCAGTCCGTAAATGTTTTCTGCAACAATTTCCTGCCAGTGGGCCTTCGCTGAAAGCCCTGCTGTTGGTGCGAGCAGACCGGGTTTGTCAAAAGCGGAGTGAAGAAAAAACTGGCTGAGTGTTTCTTTGTCCATCCAGAAACAGGGCAACTGGATGGGGGTGAGCTCCTCTTTTTCTGCAAAAAGATATTTGGAAGCGGTGGTGGCATTGTTGAGATAGATAATAGCCCTGGCACCAAGGGAGGCTATCTGTTGCCAGTTCTGGCCAGACTTGGCATCAAGAATGATAATGGAATTTTCAATGTCCATCCCCTCGATGTCAGTCCATCTACCGGATCCGACATAGTAAAGGGGGCCGGTGAGCGTACCGTCTGTTGCTTCAGGAGTAACCGCGTTGTAGCGCAGGGCATTGAGCTTGATTTTTTTGTCGCCCACCAGTAGCTCTGCACCTTTGTTTTGTCGAACCGGCAAGGAGTAACGGTACGTTTCCGGCGTAATTCCCATGGCCTGAAATTGCTCCCGGATAAAATCTGCAGCCTGTCTGCAACCTTCACTTCCTGTGACCCGCTCCGGGAACGCAGAAAAACGACTGATCTGTTCCTGTAAAGAGAGCGAAGATCCGGCAAGGGCAACGTGGGCAGTGGCCAGGAAGAAAAGTAAAGGAGCGATTAAAAGGGATTTGAAGAATGACATCGCATTTAGCCTGTTTAGCTGCTCATTCCTCCGGTATTGATTTCGAGTTCGTCACGTTCCTGAACCTTGTCCACCCGGCCGTCCCGAATCCAGATAACCTGATCGGAAACATTCAGCATTTTGTAATCATGGGTGGCGGATATCACTGTTACACCCTGATCGTCACTCATATCCTTTAAGAGTGAAATAATCTCCTCACCGGTTTTCAGATCGAGGTTGCCGGTGGGTTCATCGGCCAGGATAATGGACGGACTGTTGGCAAGAGCCCTTGCCACTGCCACACGCTGCTGCTGCCCCCCGGAAAGCTCGGAGGGCTTATGAGCATGTCTGCCTTCAAGGCCGACTTTCTTGAGAAGATCCATACCTTTTTCCACTGCTGTCTCTGAGGGCACACCGGCAAAGGTCATGGGCAGGGTGACATTTTCAAGGGCGGTCATTACAGGGATAAGGTTAAATGTCTGGAAAATATAGCCAATTTTCCGGCAGCGGAGCCAGGCAAGCTCGTATGCATCCAGCTGGGCAATATCGACTTCATCGATAAAGACCTTTCCGGTGGTGGGTTTGTCGAGACCGCCGATCATATTGAAAAGGGTGGATTTGCCGGAGCCGGAAGGGCCCATGATGGAGACATATTTTCCGGTTTCGATTTCAAGGTCGATGCCTTTCAGGACTTCGACCACGATTTTTCCCAGGTCAAAATCCTTGGTGACGTCTGTTACTCGGACTATAGTTTTTTTTGTCATATTAATGTACACGAAGGTTTTTAAAGATGAACGTCCAACATTGAACATCGAACATTCAACATCGAATGAACGGCAACGTGCTAAGTTTTGTTTTTTTCTGCTGTTTTGATAC
>JAOZKN010000022.1:18806-30592 GCA_029935315.1 Desulfocapsa sp.
AACATCGAATGAACGGCAACGTGCTAAGTTTTGTTTTTTTCTGCTGTTTTGATACTTGTTACGAATATTTCAATAAGTTCATCTGTTTCTTGTAAGATGTTATCCAGTAATTCGGGTTTTTCAAGTAACGGTACTCGTTGAATCAGTTTTAACCAGCGTTGTGTCTCTCTAAGTTCTTTTAATGAGATTCGAAGTTTGTGTATAAAGTCTTTAGGTGATTCTGCTGCTTGTGCTTCTCCATGATTTGGATAGGGAGAAGTCCCTGAGCGTAATAATTGACTCCCAACATGGTTGGCAACTTTTGAGTTGTCCAGTTGTTCAACAACGTTAATAATACGAACTGAATATTCAAGCAGCCGTTCCTCAAGATCGTATATCTGTTTTTTGTCTTTCATTCGATGTTCAATGTTGAATGTTTGATGTTGGACGTTAATTCTTTGAACTTTCTACTGTTCCACCCGCATCGCCTCCACCGGTTGCATCCGGGCTGCGATAACAGCAGGATATAATACACCCGCCAGGCTCAAGGCTATGCCTGTGAGGGTAGCTGTAGCAAGGGATGTCGCAATCTCCGGCCAGGGAAGATTGCCAAGACTCTCTGGGCCAAAACGAAAAAGCGCACTGATTATTGCCACAACTCCACCAAATATTGCCCCGCTAACTGCCCCTGCCAGGCCCTGTATAGTCGCTTCCATAACAAAGAGACGAACAATAAATCGATCCAGTGCGCCAAGGCACTTCATGGTACCAATTTCACGGAAACGCTCAGTAACGGACATGAGTTGCGCATTTATAATGCCAACAACACAGACAAGAAGAGAGAGAATAACAATCCAGCGCTGCTTTGGAGATGCGGCAAGGCTGGTGTCCCCGGGCATGATATCGTAACCGCAACGCATGAGCATATGGCACATGTCAGGATCACCACTTGCCAGCAAACTGTCTGCGATATTGATATTGACCTGACTGAAGGTCAGGAAGGAGACTGCAAGAACGAGGGTCAGAGTGGTAACAAGGGAACGGAAAAAACGTGCCTGGAGGGATTTGTAGGCAATCTCAATGGACTTAGTGAATGGTAAAACGACTAAACGGGCCATGGTTTCCCTGTGATGAAGTTAGGAGAGTCTCTTATAAAGAGGATATCCTGTATAAAAAGAATTTGCCAATGATTCTTATCACGCTTTATGAAAGTGTGTAGCATGGAGTTGAGGGTTGGAGGCGATGATATGGAGGAAGAGGTCGAGAAAATCAAACGCTGCCTGATTCATACGCTGGTGATGGAGCATTATTCCGCCCGTGCCCCCGGCAATTCCTTCGCTTATTTCTGTGAGGAGATGTTGCATGCATTTTTGGGGATCTGTTTCTTTTCTAGTGTGCAGATCGATATTCACCTGAAAATCCGGGAAATTTTCCGGTGCAGGAGGTTTTGCGTTCCGGCTCCGTGAGACAGCCTTAAAACCAAGCATTTGCAGACCCTCTAACGTGTCGCCGGAGCAGCGATTCCAGGGAGGAGTAAAATAGTGTGAAAACTCGTTGCCCAGGATTTGCTCCAGTCTGTTTTTTCCCTTCCTGAGGTCCGCAACTTGTGCTGCAGGGGGGCGGCCGGAGCCAAATTCCTGCTTTTTCCCCACCGTTTCGTGGTTGCGGTGCAGCCAGCCATGTTGGTGCCAGCACCACTGGCTACTTCCTTTTCCGGTGTCGTGCTGAAGGCTGGTAAGTCGATGTTCCGTGAACCAGGTGGGAACCACAGCAAGGCAGAGGGGGAGTTTGTTTGTTGTAAAAGAGTGGATAAGTTTGCTGAACTGTTCTCCCGGAACTCCGATATCATCGGCCCGAAAAAAGATTCTGGCATTGCCTTTACCGTTGGCAAGTCCCTTGTCCACTGCCTTACGCAATAATTTGTCACTGTTATGCGGCAGCTTTTGATAGAGCGATGAGATCATAGCTTCTTGCTTCGCCAGGTATTGGGATCGCTGATGAGTTCGCAACTTTTCATTGCTCCCTGCAGATCAACCCTGTTTTCTTCTCTGTTTTGCCTGAGTTTTCTCAGTATCTGTTCTGCAAGGGTGGTTGGCAAAAGGTCATCTGCTTCCAGTAAGCTAAAGCCAGAACATTCCTCAAAAGCAGAAACTCGCATACGCTGTTCACGGTTTTGCGCAAAAGGGTAGAGCAGGGCAGGGATACCGGCGCTCAGCAGGTTCATACAGGTATTATATCCTGCCATGGAGATGGAAAGGTCTGCGGCCTGCAACCATTCGGGGAAGTTATTACAAAAATTGTGGATGTGGAGTCGTGGGATTGTATATTTTGTGAGTTCTGTCTGGAGGGCAGGCGGAGAATAGGGCCCGGTAAAAAGATGGAAGTGGATATCTTCTTTTTCCTGTAGCAGTTGTGCAGCAGCAGCCGTTGCCTGGAGGAGCTCTGCCCCCACATTGCCGCCACCGATACTTGCCACCACAAGTTTATCTTCTCCTGACAGCTGCAAATTGTATCTGATGCCATTGCTTTGGGGAACGGGGGCCTGGCCCGGGGTAATAAAACCTGTGTATCTACTTGGAATTGTAATGCGATCTGTTGCTCCAAATGTCTGCTCAAGTGGGATAAACTCCGGGTCTGAATGGATCAGGAGTCCATCAAAGAAAGTATTGAGAATATTCAGAATCCGGGTTTCATATTTTTTTGTATCTTTTTTCTCCACCAGGATGTCTCGCAGACTGCATAAACGTAGACAGGGGGCAAGTTCTGCCGTTGCAATTCCGTTGAGGATTGGATCAATCTCAAATCTGAATGCCTTGCGGCCAAAGGGATAGAGCTCCACCAGGAAAACATCGGGTTGAAAGTCTGTAAAGAAATCGAAAAGGATGTCTTTTCGTTTTACCTTAATTCTGTCAAGGTCCATTCCTGAATCACAGGGGATGAGTGTGGAAAAGTTTTCATCCATCCGTAATCCCGGTAGCTGCAGGAAGCGTACATCTGTTTCCGGCAAGCTCACCTCGGGTCCGCCCAGAATCATCACTGTCTCATGGTGCATTGCCAGAGCTTTGCATATTTCAAGGCTGCGGTGAAAATGTCCAATTCCGAGAACATGCTGGCAGTAGCAGGCGATCTTCATCTTATCTGTCACCGGCCGCTGGGAAGATATTGAGAGGGCCAAGTGTCAGCTCTCCCTGCCTGGCATAGAGCAGATGGAGTTGTCGTTTTTGAATGAGTTTTTTCTCTTCCGGCATAAAAGCACGACCAGCAAGGTGATAAAGGATTGATTTTACGATGCCTTCATGGCTGACGACAAGAACCTGTTCTCCCTGGAAGCGTTGTATGGTCTTTTGCAACAGGGGAAGTGTACGCTGTAAAACCTCTCTTCTGCTTTCACCACCCGGCGGGCAGAAATCCCAGCCGGATTGTATCTGCTTATTCAGTGCTTCTTTATGATGTGCATGCAACTCTGGGAAGGTCATTCCCTCCCAGTCTCCCCATGACTGTTCCCGCAATATGGATGTGTATTCCACCGGAACGTTCTGCAGATATTCCTGGACGATGGCCACCGTCTCTTTCACCCTGCCAAGATCACTACTGATAATCCTGTCAATTTTGTATTGGCCAAGAAATTTTCCCCACTCATGCACCTGGGCAATGCCGCCTGAGGAGAGCGCTGAGTCGTGTCGTCCCTGGATACGTTTTTCTTCATTCCAGAGGGTTTTGCCATGGCGGAGCAGGGCAAGCACAGTCTCTTTCCCCGGCGGGTTGTTATGGTTCAGGAGTGTGTGCATTATTGATCAGAATTTGCTCAAATTGAAGGTAGTTTTTCTTGAGATCGTGATGTCTGCGAACGTGTTTTGCTGCTGCTTGTCCCATTCTATCCCGTTGTTCCTTATCCTGCAGTAACTGTTTTACGGCTGCACAAAATGCTTCTTCATCGTAGGATTGGGTGAGCAGTGCGGTTTTTCCTGTCTCTACAACTTCAGGAATTCCCCCGTTATCGAAGGCGATAACAGGCAGGCCGCAGGACTGTGCTTCCAGAAAAACCATGCCCAGTGATTCCCGAATACCGGGGAAGGCAAAGATATCGCCGCCTGAATAAAATTCGTCCATCCTCTCCCGTGTAATCTTGCCAAGGAAGCGGACTCTGCCTGGAAGCCGCTCGGCAGCACACTTTTCCAGTGTTTCCCTCTCCCTGCCATCACCTGCAATAACAAGGCTAAAGGCAATATCCTGGTCTGCAAGTTTGCCCAGCGCATTTATCATCCAGAGGAGACCCTCTGTTTTTACATCCGGGCGAAACATGGCGGCGCTGAGAATAACAGGGCTATCGCCAACGTCCCACTCCTGGCGCTTCGTGCGTCTGCTGTTTTTGCTGAGAGAGAATTCGTCCGGGAATATACCGGGTTTGATATGGCTGAGATTTTTTTCAGGGATAATTCGCCGGAGATTTTTCAGGTCGTTTTCCCTGTTTGTAAAGAGATGGTCCGCCTGCAGGAGAGCACGGCGGTTGAGAAAAAAGCCAGGTGCTGTACGCAGTTTCCGCCGACGTTTAGTGGAGTAAATGCCCTGAAACAGGACATAGGGGACGTTGTGTCGTTGGCAAAGTGAAGGGCCGAGAAGATCCGGAGCCTTGTAATAACAGTGATAGGTCAGCCATATGTCAGGAGCAAACTGGCGGACACGTTTTGCGCTGTTTGAGTATTCTTTGAGGAATTTTGGGAATAACCAGGGCTTCCAGTAGATCCACCTGCTGCGGAGATTGCTTACGATGCAAATTTCATGGCCCTGTTCACGCAGGAAATCATGGAGTCCGGTGGCAATGATCAGATCGCCGGATGGGTTCGGGTGGCCAAGGGGTTTGAAGGGGGCGTAAAAACAGATGCGCATCGCTTTCTACAAAACTTTTGCAAATTGTTTAGCGAATATGTCTCCAAGCTCTGCCACAAGGGTGCGATTGTCAAAGTTGTCTCTGGTGTGCTCTGTGCCTCCCTTTATCAGTGTTTTTCGCAACTGGCTGTTGCTCAGTGTTTCTTCAATGGCCGCGGCCATTGTTTCTGCGTTGCCGGGCTCGATGGTAATACCACTTTTCCCATTGAGTAAAATCTCGGGAACCGCAGAAACTGTGGTTGAGAGTGCGGGAACCTGCATGGCCAGAGATTCCACCAGAACGTTGGGAATACCGTCCCTGTCACCATTGGCCGCAATTTCACAGGCCAGGACAAAAAGATCACTCTGCTCAAATTGTTTGAGCACCTCACTGTGGGTTCTGGTACCGAGCCACTGGCAACAATCATCAAGGTCAAGGTCTTTTATATATTGCAGGAGTGCATCGCGGTCATCCCCGTCTCCAATAAGGGTATGGCGAAAGGCAAAGCCTTTGTCCTTGAGAATTTTCAGGGCCTTATACAGTGTGGGAAGTCCCTTTTTCTCGGTCATTCTGGCGACTGTCAGCAAGGTATAGGGTGATGAACATTTAGTATGGTCAGCTTTTGGGGAGAAGAGTTTCAGGTCAATACCGTGATAAATACAGTGCACAGGTGTGTCCAGGCCATCTGCAATTTTTTCCAGATATTGCCGGTTATAGTCGGTGCAGGTAACAACAAATTCTGCCAGTCGTATCTTTTCCCGTAACTGGTCAGGATTTGAAGTGTAAATATCCTTGGCATGGGCTGTAAAGCTAAAGGGTATGCCGGAAAGCAGGGAGGCAAACATGGTAACCGAAGTGGGAGAATGGGCAAAGTGTCCATGCAGGTGTGAAATAGTTGTGCTGTCGAGCAGATGGTTGTTGCAAAGAAATCCAGCCTGTAACAAATGTTTAAAGGTGGCAAGTTTCCCGGTTCTTTTAAAGCGGGTATTTGCAAGCTGTAAACCTTGTTTGAAAAGGCTGGGCCGCTTAACAGCAAGAAAGATGTTTGGTAACAGGAGCTTGTGGAATTCCAGTAATAATTCAGTGGGCAGATAATCGACGCGGGCCTGAATCTGTTTAACAGAATCGTGGCAGAAGGATTCCCTCGGGTGGCGCATGGGAAAAAGGTGCATGCGAAAGCCAAGTTTTTCAAGAAGCAGGATTTCGTTTGAAATAAATGTTTCAGAAATGCGGGGATAGCCTTTTAGGATGTATGCCAGTGTGTGTGGTGTCTCGGTCATGGCATATTTCTGAAGTGTTCAACTCTGCGGCGCATGGTATCCAGTCCTGAAAGTTCAAAGTTCTTCATTGTCTCCTGGTAGTCAGGCGTTTTCTCAAGGATGGTGACGATCTTGTCCCGCAGAAATTGCGAGTTGACTTCTGTCCAGGGAATATAATCAATTAAGCCTTTTTCCGTTAATTTTTCAGCTCGGATAAGCTGTTCCTTGCGTGGCGTTTCCCGGGGGACAATGAGGGCCGGGGTTTGCTGGCTGAGAATTTCACAAATGGTGTTGTAGCCTCCCATGGAAATGACAAGATCTGCCGCCCCAATTAATTGTTCCATCTGGGGAAGGAAAGGCATGGTTTTTATCCCGTACTGGCTGGCTTTTTTGCTGATCTTTACACGGCTGGATTTTGGCATAAAAGGTCCGGTGATCATCAGCGTTTTAAATGGCAGTGTTGTGGGGAAAAATTCGTGCATGGACAAATAGTGCTCCAGGAGCTCGCAGCCATCACCACCACCTCCTGCGGTGACAAGGATAAAGGCATCTTCGTCCATAATACGATAGCGTTTTCTTATTTTACGACGTATGCGCTGGGACCAGTGTTTTCTCGGGATATATCCTGTGAAACGGATTCTCGGCTCAAGGGAGGCAGGAATTTTATATTCTGCGATCGGGTCGTATATCTCCCGGTTGCCATAAACCCATATCTCATCATAGAGTTCTTCGAGGTAGCGATACACGTCTTTTGATTCCCAATCCTTGCAGACCACAGGTGATTCGTCAAGGATGTCACGCAGGCCAAGCACGGTTTTAGTGTCAGGCAGGAACTCTCTAAACCATTTCAGGGTTGGCAGGACTTCTCGTTTCAAGCCCAGGGGCTCTTTGTCAACGATAAAGAGATCGGGGCGGAATGCCTCCGCCGTAGCGGCTATGATGTTTTTCCTGATATGCAGCGCCTGTTCCGGGTCAAGGCGAATGGAGAGGGAATGGTATTCGTCGTTGGTTTTTTTTATCATCCCGGGAATGCGGACAAAATCAACCTGTTCGGGCAAGGTGTATCTGCCGGCAATGGGCGAGCCGGTGATGATAAGGATGTTTACCTCCTTGCCGGAAAGATGGCTGGCAATGGCCATGGAACGCCTGATATGCCCAAGTCCATAGGTGTCATGGGAGTACATGAGGATGTTGTAGATTGGCTTGTTTGGCATATGACAGGGGAAAACTGACGTAGTCCTTAGAGTTTTGTGTCTTGTAGAGTGTCCAGGTGAAGATACTCTTTTAAGCTGAATCGTTGGCCTGCAAAAAGTGTTTTTATCTCGAGGGGAGACATGTCTTTTCGATCAGCAATTTTCCTTGCAGGAACACCACCCCAGATTTCATAGGCACCCGGGTTTTTTGTCAGCACAGAGCCGGCACCCAACACGAATCCATCTGGTAAAATGGAGGCCTGATAGAGGACGATGGCGTTCTCATGGATCCAGACATCGCTTCCAATATACTTGTCCTGGAACAAAACTCCATGTTTTTCCTGTACAGCAAGAAGAGGTTCCTGTCCCTGATGACAATGGTCGTGGGTATAAATTCTGGCACGTGCACCAATCATACACCAGGGGCCAATATGAATGGATCCTGTATTGTCCAGGATAGAAAAACGACTTATGACCACATTGGTTTCACTGCCAGCGGTGTTGAAAATTGCAGGGGAAAGGATAAGTTTCCCTTTATTGATATTGGAGTGAGGGCGCCGTCGGCACTCTTTCAGGGAGAGTTCCAGTTCTTCTCTGGTCTGTGAGGCGCTACGAAATCGCACGGGTTACCTGCAGAAGAGTTGTTGCCGAGTCATCCACTTTAAGGATGGGATGATGTGTTGGGAGAAAACTGGAAATTCCGGGATGGGCACTAGAAACTCATGGTTAACTTGTTGGTGACAATCGTAATGTCTTTCAAGTCCGTGTATCTGTTGCTTTCTGTGAATAATTCGCCTGCGTCCATATATCCGAAATGCACTTCATAGGCAAATTTGTTCAGGAATCTGTAGGCCACTCCAAGATCTAACTCCCAGCCAAGACGCTCAGTATAAGCAAGGTTCTCATCTGCACTGGTATTTGAAAGTCCAATGGAGCTGTGAATAGTAATGTTGGAAAGAGGAGAGTAAGCAGCTCGAATCGCCATACCCTGGAAAGGGATTGCATTAATGCCGACGTGGGATTTTTGGAATAAATCACCGTCCCGGTTTAAAACCGTATCCATGGCATCTGAGAAAATATATAAGTTGTGTAGTCTGATATCAGTATTTTTGTCGCCTGTTGTAAAGGTCACAGGGGTACCGTTGCTCAGAGTATAGGCCTGCAGAGTATAACCATCACCCCATGCAAATCCCTCGGCAGCTTGCGCAACTACGGCAAGGCAAAGGAAAAGTGGCACAAGAGCAATGGAGAATACATTCTTCATATTTGCTAATTAGTTCAGTTTGTGTTCAGTATAAAAAATTTTACTATCCATAATTTAGGTTTTCCGGGGGCAGAAGTCAAGGAAAAAACATGGATGTTTTGTCATTTTCCTGTACATAGCAGCTCCATGAAAAACAGAGTATAGGGCCGTTGGTGATTGGAGATTGCGGTGAAAGCTGAAGTGTAATAAGTTGGAACTTTATTAATTTATAAAATCCACAGGGTCGGTACATTTTTAAACGTAACTCTATGAGATTTGACTTTTTATTTTGAGAGGTAGCTGATGCGTAGCCATTTTATGTCGTCCACATTACTTTTTTTTCTCTGTCTGTTTTTGTCAGCTGGTGCCTTGTCGGCCAGTGAAGGAGAGGATGTCGTTTTTTATCCCACGGATGTAAGTCAGGCTGGAGAACTGGCCTATCTCCGTGACTCCATACGTATGATGCTTGCCAGCAGGCTGTCCGGTGTCGCAGGAATCCAGCCACGGTTTGAGGACGTGGATGGTGGCAAAGTAGTGAAATATTTCCGGATACAGAGTCGTGTTGTTGCTGATGGACAGAAGGTAAGCATTACTGCAGCAGTAGTAGAACCTTCCGGTGGTTCTCCTCTTTCTTTTCAGGCAAATGCGGTTGACAGTACCCAGATTATGGAAGCTGTGGATGACCTGGTGGCTCAGCTTGGGGAGGCTTTCTTCGATGTGAAGTCGAAGCCTGCGCAAACCTCGGTGGCAAGCAAGGCAACTGTGGTAAGTGACTTTCATACTCCCCATCCCGATCGTCAACTCAAAGAAAATAGTGGGTACGGGCTGGCAATATACCAGGAAGGGGATGATGAAACCGTTCGTGCCACAGGACTTCATAAGAGTCCCTTCATGCCGAATAAAGTAAAGGGTATGACTGCAGTGGATCTTGACGGAGATGGTCTTGTTGAAATTATAATTGCCAGCGATGGGAAGCTGACCATTTATCAGATGCGCCATAATCAAATACAGCATCTTGATGTTGTCCCTCTGCCAAAAAATCTGCGGATCAACGGTGTGAATGTAGCGGATTTAAATGGCAATGGCCTTATGGAAATTTATGTAAGTGCCACCCGTGTGGAAAGGATAGCCTCCCTTGTCTTGGAGTGGAGTCCCGTGGCTGGTGTCTCCTGGCTCCAGAAGGATATTCCCAGATATTTGCGGCCCATGGTGTTGCCTGGTGAAGGTGTGGTGCTGCTCGGACAAAAGAGGGGGGTCGAAGAGTTGATTACCCCAGGGGTCTATCGAATGAGTGTCGGAGAAAACGGTAAACTGCAGGATGGTACTCCACTGTCTATCCCTGACTCTGTGAATTTGTTTGAATTTGTTTTTGCTGATACTAATGGTGATGGTTCCAGTGAAATCGTTGTGATCAATAAAAAAAGGCAAATTGAGATCTATAGCTCCGGGTTGGAGCTGCTCTTTACCACAGAAGCCGGTTACGGAGGACGAGATTTGTTTTTTGGACTTTCGAAAGAGGAACTGGAAGTAGAGAAACTGAGTGGAATTGATGGGCGGCTTGCGGACAGGGAGCTGGTGTATGTTCCCATTCGTCTGATTGCTGCGGACGTAAACGGTGACGGAGGGGACGAGATTATTTTTGTCGAGAATGAGCGTTATTCTAGCGGTTTCCTGGCAGATACTCTCTTGTATCGAAATGGCGTTGTTCGTATGTTGACCTGGGACGGTGGTGGCTTGGTGGAACTGTTTCACACCAATACCATACTGAATTCCATTACTGATTTTCAGCTCATTGTGGACGCTAAAGGTTTAAACGGTGCTGCTGGTGGCCAGCTCTTTGTTGTTGAGCCGGTAAAGTCAGATGCGTTAACGACATTGACCATCGGACAGAGGAAAAGCAGAGTTCTGGCGTATGACCTGGAGTTTACCCGCAAAGAGTAAGTATAATTTTTTTTACTTTCCTGTGAAAAAAACTTGACAGGTGCCAGTCGTGCTTATATAACGAATTAGTAATTGTTTAATGAGAGAGGACTGTTTCTGGCAGTCTTATTAAGGTCCCGATGCTGATGGGGCAAAAATTTGAAGGAGATTGAGAAGATGAAAAAAGTAATTTGCGCTGCTGCAGCTTTCGCGATGGTTGCTGGTGTTGCTTCTGTAGCTTCAGCCGCAGGAAATGTAAGTTTGAGTGGTGATGCCCGTGCCCGTTGGGTCTATAATGATGCTGGTGCTGATGATATTATTGACCGTGTTGCTGATGCTGTAGGTGATCCTACCGTAAAAGCATTGAAGTCCAGTGCTACATTTAACTCTCGCGTACGTCTGAAAATTGATGCCAAGACTGATTCTGGCGGATACGCAAGTATGCGTCTTCGTTTCTGGGACCACACCTGGGGTGACAAGACTGATACCTATGGTGCCATGAAAGGAGCAGACGGAAACAATCTTTATACTGATTACGCATATCTTGGCTTCAAAGCAGGAAATGTTGATGTAAGTGCAGGTAAGATGATCATTGGTTTTACTCCATGGTTCCTTGATGATGGTCGTGCTGATCGTTTTAAAGTGAAGTATGCAGCTAATGGACAGATGTTTGCTCTTACTTTCGATCACAAAGTTGAAACCCTTGGTCATGATGACGATAAATCTGTTTATGGTTTTACTGGTAAGCATAATATCGGTGACACTGTGACTATTATGGAACGTTTAGTTTATGTTGCCGATGGCAGTGCAAATGACATGTCTGGCATTAAGTTCTCTGTAAATGCTGCAATGAACTTTGGTGGTAACAACGTTATTCTTGAGCAGTCATGGAAAGAGAGCGACACCGCAGGGCAGTCTTCTGACCAATATGGTGGTTACGCTGAGTGGAATGCTGCATTCGGTGCTGCTACTCCTGCTGTACGTCTTGGTTATACCAAAAATGGTTTCACAGCTGACGAGACTTTTGGTTGGATGATGATTGGTGGTGATGAGCCGATCAGCAGAATCAGCCGTGTTGGTCAGGGTGGCGATACCTGGTTCCTCGGTATGAGCAGCAAGTATGCGGTTAGTGAAGATCTGAACATGCAGGCAAACTTTGTTTATATGGACATTGATACTACCGGTGGACTTGTTGGTGATTTGAGCAATCCTCAGAATGCCCTTGATTCTCTTGGTTTATTTGCAGCACTTGGTGGCTATGGCGACAATCCAATGGAATTTTCAGGTCAGGCAGTATACATGATCAACAAAAGCACATCTCTTAC
>JAOZKN010000176.1 GCA_029935315.1 Desulfocapsa sp.
TTTCCGTTTATACCAGTAATGATGCAACGATTCCTGTCACAATCCTCAACTCTTCCATACATGATAACGGGAGCAGAGGCATATATCTGAGATCGCACACAGGCACTACACTACTTACTGCTGAATTGTCGGGTAACTCAATCCTGAACAATGGAGAGCAGGGGATTTCCTGTTACGCTGATGGCAATGATGGTAATCCATTTCTTACCATAAACATGAGTGGGAATACAATTTCCGGGCACAGCAATCAGGGGATTTATTGCAAGACTGATAGAGGTGCCCATTCTGATCTCACCATTAGCGGTAACAGCGTGGATTCCTCAGGGGTCGGTGTTGAGTTGTATTATTATCAGGCAGCAGCCACCGGGTGCAGTTTGGCTATAAACGGAAACACCCTGACAGGTGGAATTGAAGGAATATCCGTGTCCACCGAGGCATCCACCCTGGAACCATCCATACTCAACAATGACGTATCAGGACATTCCACAAATGGGATACATGTTTTTGAAATACCCTCTTCGGGTAATTCCCTTATCCCCTCGTTTACAGGAAACCGGGTTTACAACAACACAGAACAGGGCATTCTTGTTAAGGCTACTGCTCCTGTAACACTACTGAATAATAATTTATTGGATAATACGCTTTATGATCTTTATAACGATTCTGAATATGCCGTAACAGCCACCGAAAACTGGTGGGGTACTACTACCACCAACGAAATGACGACTTCTTCCTACCCCGCTGATAATATCGCAAAGATTTACGACTTTCACGATGATCCAGCTCTTGGTCAGGTTGACTATACAGGCTGGCTCACAGAAAACGACACTCCGGCTGCTCCCACTTTAGATCCGGTAACATCTCCCGTAACGGAAACAAGCCAGCTTTTAACCGGTGGAAAAGAGGCTGACACGGCAATTGATTTGAGTGGACAAGAGATTGTTTCCAGTGATGCGGAAAGCACGTGGTCTTATACACTAGCCCTTGTTGAAGGTCGCAATTATGGGGTGTTGACATCCCGTTCCGTCCACGGAATGAGCAGTAGCTCCGTGGCAATGGAAATTGTCAGAGACACAACCGCGCCCTATGTGTATTCGTCGCTGCCTGCAGATGGTGAAACGGTTAAACAACCTGTAACAAAGGTGGAACTGACCGTTATTGAAGAAAGCACTGCAATTGATGCTGCTGCCACACTGCAGAATGCCACTGTTGTTGACGGGAATAGCCAGGCAGTTGCCGGGGTCTGGTCTAGTTCTTTCCATAATGTAGTGTTTACTCCGGATGCTCCGATGGATGAAGGTGAATACGTTCTCACCTTGTTTCCAACTGATACTCCCATTGGCAATCAAACGACCCACAGTTTTTCTTTTGTTGTTGATCGTACGGTTCCCGCCATGCCTGTTGCAGAAAATATTGTCAGCCCGACCAATGTAACCCCCCAAAGTTTATCAGGAAGCAAAGAAGCCGGGACATCCGTGTGGCTGAATGGCACCGAGATTGTACCCGTGGATGCAGAAATAAGCTGGGGATACGATGTCGCTTTAACTGAAGGGGAGAATGTCTTTAGCCTGCATGCCATTGATGCCGGTGGTAACAGCAGCCCACAAAATGTAGTGACAATTGTATTTGATCAAACAGCCCCGGTTCTTGAGTCTTCTCTACCCGTTCATAACAGTTTTATAAAGTTGAGCCCGTCCATTGTAGGACTTGTTTTTACCGATGCATTAACTGCCTTTGATGGTGCTGCAACACTGGGCAGTGCCACGATTAAAGACCCGGCGAACATGGATGTCCCCGGAACCTGGAGTACAACAAATGCAAACACTCTGGTTTTTTCTCCAACAGCAGCCTTTATAGAAGGTTTGTATACCATTGAGGTTGCAGCTACCGATACAGCCGGAAATTCAGCAACTGTTACGGTTTTATTCACCTTTGACACAACTCCTCCTGGCGAGCCAGTAGTGAACGCAGTAAGCAGTCCGACATTGCTTTCGACGCAGACCCTGTCCGGTTCTAAGGATGCGGATAGCTCAATTTGGATAAATGGGGGAGAAGCAGTTGGCCTTGATGGTAGCACATCCTGGTCTTATCAAGTCAGCCTTGAAGAAGGAAACAATACATTTACTGTCTCCTCCAAAGATCTGGCCCTGAACGAAAGCAGCCCTGCACAGGTGGAAATTCTTTATGATGATACAGCACCGTTACCGGTTCCCTTGTCAGCTGATGGAAATGGCAACGGAACAACGGTGGCTCTGGACTGGAGCGGATATGATGAAGCTGCCCAGAGTGGAGTAGCCGGTTATCGAATTTATATGGACAGTGCGTTGTTTACCCAGATTGGAGCCATGACTCCGGTTGCTACGGTTACTGCTGGAACCTTTCACTATCAAAAAACAGACCTCACCACAGGAGACAACTATTACTTTGCTGTTGTTGCCTACGATACAGCTAATAATGCACTGCAGTCGGTAACTCCTGTCTCTGCGATTCCCGTAGATGGGGTCGCTCCGGAAGAGGTCACGAATCTGCAGGTTTCCTCCGCCTTAATGACACTGGATTTTTCCTGGACACACTCTGCAAACAGTGGAGGCGACCTGGAAGGCTATAATGTCTATTTCAATGGTGCTACCACGGCTGAGGTTCTTGCTGCAACTGAAAACAGCTATGCACAAACCGGCCTGTTGGCATCCACGGCCTATCCATTTGTAATCAAGACCTTTGATGCTAATGGCAATGAGAGTGACGGCCAATCAATGCAGGCAGTCACACTTCTAAACAATCCGGTAGGTCTCGTGGCTACTCCTTTCAGTGGCTACGTTGATCTTTCCTGGGGTGCTGTCCTTCCTGCTGACTTAGTAGACCATTATGCAGTGTATGTAAGTGATTCCAGTTTCTCAAGTGTAAATGGCATGTCTCCGGCTGTTACCAGTGTCTCTCTGACAGCAAAGGTCGCCGGCTTGAGCAATGACACGCAATACTTTTTTGCGGTGACTACCAGCAATCTTTCTGGTGGTGAATTGCAAACTGTTACTCCTGTGACCGCAACGCCCCTGGCAGATCAGGACGGCCCGGAAATAAGCAATGTTCAGGTAAACAGTATTCCCCTTGTGGCTACCATGGAATTACAGGAATCCGGTTTGGTTTCCCTTACAGCAACGGATCCTGCGGGGATGAGCAGAGTGGAATTCCGTTTTGATTCGGTTCTACGCGCCGTGGACAGTAACGATGCAGACGGATATTCCTGGGAAATGGATATTATGGATTTCGTTGATGGTGTATATCCTCTTGAGATTACAGCCTATGATACGGTGGGCAACAGTACCTCGGTATCTTCTTCAATTACTCTTACTCTGATGCTTCCTCCGGCGCCCTCAATTACATCTCCTGAGAATGCTTCCGCAACAAACAGCAGCACTATTCATGTCCAGGGCACAACAAGCT
>JAOZKN010000023.1 GCA_029935315.1 Desulfocapsa sp.
ATCACCCAAAGATGTTACGAAAAAAGACAAAACGAACTTTAATTTACTGGTACTAGCACTTGCCATAGTTGGGTGCGTTCCCACCACCCTGTACTTTTATTTTACAACTGGCAAATCGGTTGATTCTGCCTGGTGGCCAATTTTAGCTTTTTTTGCTTCAATAATCGTTTTCACAATCATCATCGTAATTGGTTGGTTTTACAGAAACTTAGTACATTTTAAAGTGAACAAATAATCATGAAAGCAAGTGGCATGTTGAGTTGATGATGGTGTCGAAGTTGAGTGATTAAAATAATACTGTCTTCAGCTTTATAGGCTATTCGATGTTCATCAGTGATGCGACGAAACCAGTGAATGGGTACACAGAGGAGCCGTTGGAATTCAGAATGTCGAAAGTAACGATTTTGGAAGAGTAAAAAAAATAACAGAGAAATACCGTGATTTTTCAATTTACCGCATTAAAGGAAAAAGAAAATTCATCATCATTTTGCCTTAATAAGGTTAGCCTCTGACATTAAGCGTTTTAAAACATCTGGAAGGCTCACGGTTCTCAATAAAGAAAAAACCTTTGGGCGAAATTCCAATTCCGACTGAAGCAATACATAGGGAGTGGGGAATGTTTTTTGGATATACAAAATCGCATGTACAAGCTGAGCTGTTCTGTATAGCATTCCTGCTTACCTTCGTTTTTCCCCTATCCGCTTTTGCAGAAACAGCCGTCGAAATTATCAATAAAGTTCAGTCGAATCTCAATGGTAAAACTGCTGTGATGAATCTGAGTATGGTTGTAAAGGGTAAACGTGCCACCCGAACCATGAAGATGAAGAGTTATTCGTGTGGGGATGATAAATCATTTATCCAGATTCTTTATCCCGGTAAAGACAGGGGGATTACCTTTCTTAAAATCGATAACTCGATGTGGCAGTATGTACCTCGCATAGAAAAAATAATTAAAATACCAGCCTCCATGATGTTACAGAGTTGGATGGGTAGCGATTTTACCAATGATGACCTTGTCAAAACAAACTCTCTCACCGATGACTACACAAAACAGTTACTGGCAGAAATTGACCAGGAATACCAGGTCGAGCTGCTGCCTACAGAAGAAGCTGCTGTGGTCTGGGGAAGAATTGTTATGGGGGTTTCAAAACAATTTTATCTGCCAACTACTGTCCTTTACTATGACGAGGATGATACACTTATTCGTAAAATGATCTATACAGATGTGCAGCCATTTGGTGAAAAGTATTATCCGACAAAATGGCTTATGCTTCCTCAAGAGCCTGAGAAAATAGGCAAGGAAACCATGGTGGAAATTTCTAATGCTGTCTTTGATGAGGATATAAGCGAATCATATTTCACTAAAAGGGCATTAAAACGATACTCTAACTAATACACGAGATTTAAAACCTATAGTATGTTTTTTAAACTCGCCTTCCGCAATATAATAGCTGCCAGAAAACGAAGCAGTGTGACCCTGTTCTTAACCTCCATCACCACAGCTCTACTCGTCTTTTCATCGGCCTGGATGGATGGCTCTCATTTCACCATGATTCAAAACGCGGTTGAAATTTACCCGGGCTATATTCAGATTACCGAAAAAGATTTCAGGGCCAATCCCAGTTATGACCACCTTATTTTTGATGCCTCCTTTATTGAAACAAAACTTGCTGGAAATGATGCTATAGCAAACTATGCTGCACGCTTTGAGTCCTTTGTTCTCTTCTCGGCAGATGAAAAGGCGGTGGGGGGCATGCTGGCAGGCATTGAACCCGTTAGAGAGAAGCATCTTTCCCGTCTTTTTTCTTCATTACAGGAAGGGGAGTACCTTGATGGAGACGATACAAATCAGTTGTATATAGGAAGTGAGCTTGCTAAACGTCTGCAACTGGAAGTTGGTGATGAGGTTGCTTTTATTGGCAATGGGGCCGATTACTCTTTTGCAGCCGACAACCTTATTGTCAAAGGTGTTTTTCAGACTGGACTCTTTGATTTTGATGCCAGCTCCGCCTTTGTTTATAAAGGCTATTTTGATAAGATCATGGCCGCTGAGAATAGAGCCACTCATTTTATTGTCTTACCCAAAAAGCCTGGACAGGCAGAACAACTTGCCGCTGCGATTGCCGCAGACCTAGGGGGTCAATACCAGTCAGCAAGCTGGAACCAGACAATGGCAGCACTGGTAAAGGCCATGAAACTGGACTCGTTTTTCGGATATATCACCTTAGGCATTATCTTCATAGTCATTTTCTTTGTGATTATGATCTACACCTTGCTGGCTGTTTTTTCCAGGATTCACGAGATAGGCATCCTTCGTGCCATTGGCACCACTCCTCAGCAGATTCTGACCCAACTTGTGCTTGAAAGCAGTATGCTTGCGTTTATCAGTGTAGTTATTGGCGGCTTGCTTGGCGGAATACTGGCCTATTATTTTAGCATTTATCCCATTGTCTTTTCCGGAATGGAAGAGCAATTTAAGCAGTATGGCCTGGCGGCTTCCGAAATGCCTACTGCTTTTATGCCTTTGACAATTCTGCGGGATATGACTGTGATGTTTGTTTTGTCGGTGTTATCGACGCTCTATCCAATTTTTATGGTCAATCGTTTTAAACCCATAGAGGCGATTCATCATGTTTAGACTGACCTGCAGAGTCGCATGGGCATCCCTTGTGCGTCGTCGTACACGTTCAATAGTCGTGGTCATGATGATTGCAGTCAGTCTCTGGGGGCTGTTTACCATGGAAGGGATATATGGCGGGATGACTGAACAGATGATCAACAGTGCCATTCGCAGTGACAGTGGACATATCTCGATCTTTGCCGAAGGCTATCGTCTCGACCCGGACTTGTCGAGGCAGGTCAACAATGTTGCAAAGATAGAAAGCCAGCTTGTCCATGCTCCGCATGTTTCAAGTTATGTGAAGAGGTTGAAGCAGGATGGACTCGTGGCGACCGCTCATTATTCGCGTGGCGTTTCAATCATTGGAGTCAATCTGCTGGCAGAGGAGAAACACGGGAAGCTGCAGGGCTATATTTTTAAGGGTGAATTCAGCTTTGGCAGGAAGGATCGGGGGGCTATTATCGGTTTTAAACTTGCCAGAAAATTACATGTACGCATTGGCAGTAAAATCATCCTTTCTGCTCAGGACAGTCACGGTGAAGTGTCTTCTGTTTCGCTGCGGGTGACTGGAGTTTTAAAGACCTATAATATGGCACTTGATGAGAACGCAGTTTTCCTCGCTGAGAAGAAAGCAAGGGAATTGCTGGCAGTGGAGGAGGGTGTCAGTCAGCTTGCAATTATTCTCCATAACGACAGCCAGGTTGCAGAGCTGCAACAAAAACTACGATCACTGTTTCCTTCCCTTGAGATACTGCGTTGGGATGAGTTGTATCCTGCTTTGCTGCAATCTCGTGTGATGATGGATGGTTTCAATCTGATCGCAAGTCTGCTGGTGTTCTGTGTGGCTGCCTTGGGGATTTTTGGAGTCATGCTGGTTTCGGTGCTGGAACGCTTACGGGAGTTTGGAATTATGCTTGCCATTGGCACCCGCTTCAGTCAGATCCGTAATATAGTTTTTGTGGAATCCTTCTTTCTTGGTTTTATCGGCTGTGGTTTTGGCTCGTTATTCGGTGCAGGCACTCTTTATTTCTTCAAGGTTAAGGGGCTTGACCTGAGTCTGTTCAGCGATGCCTTTGATGAATTCGGCATGGACGCTGTTATATACGCAATTATTCGACCATCTTATTTTATCACTGCATTTGTTGCGGTGAGTTTTGCAACGTTTTTAAGTGTGTTGATCCCCCTTCGAGTACTGAAGAAGTCAAAACCCATTGAGGCAATCAATCAGGTGTAACAAAAATGAATACCTTCCTTACAATCAAACATATTGGTAAAACTTTTCAGCCGGACAAAGAGGTTGAGGTGGTTGCCCTGCGTGATATCAATCTTGATATTGAACGTGGTGCTTTTGTTGTGCTTTCAGGTCCGTCCGGAAGTGGGAAGACTACACTGCTCAATATTATCGGTGGCCTGGATGATGCAACAGCGGGTGAGGTGATCCTTGATGGTAAATTGCTCACAGGATTGTCGGAAGTTGAACTTTCCGGGATACGTCGGGATCATATTGGTTTTGTGTTTCAGGCCTATAACCTTATCCCGGTACTCACAGTAAAAGAAAACATCGAATACATTATGAAGCTGCAGGGACGCAGTCAGCAGGAATGTGATGTGCGCTGTCTTGAAGTGACGCAAAAATTAGATATCGATATGCTTCTTGGAAAACTCCCCAACCAATTGAGTGGTGGGCAGCAGCAACGAGTGGCTGTGGCAAGGGCGGTGGCCGCTACTCCCAAACTTATACTGGCAGATGAGCCCACTGCTAACCTTGATTCTAAAACGGCAGAATCCCTGATGAATCTAATGCAGCGCCTGAATGAAGAGGAGGGTGTTACCATTATCTTCTCTTCTCATGATCCTCTGGTGATTGCCAAGGCAAAACATTCTATCATCCTGAAAGACGGAAAAGTGATTGCTGATGAGCGGACTGGGTAATATTTTACTGGCTGGAATGATGGGAGTTGTCCCAAATCTTGCCATTGAAAACACAAATATTGGTGGCTATGAAGAGTTATACCATGGTGTCGATTATAACCGTTTGCGTGCTGATCTCAGTCTTGAGCACGCAACCTATCATAATTTTATAGCCAGACTGGTTGTGGACAATGAAACCCTGTACACTGCGAACCCTGAGAGCCTGCAAAACAAAACATCTGTTTATCGTGGGTATCTTCAATATCGTGGTGCTACGCATTTCTGGTCGCTGGGAAAACAGCGTATTCCCCTGGGCGTTGGCAGGATATGGAACCCCATTGATGTCTTCAATCCCATTGATTCTGAGGCGATTGAAACCGACGAACGAGAAGGAACAAATTCGGTTCGTTACGAATATGCCATCAATAACCTTTCCAATATCGATACTACAGTAGGGGAAGGAAAGGGGGCTGTCCAGGTGAAGAGCTATCTCAATTATGCAGACATTGGTGTGGTGGGATTATGGGATGAAGATGCGCACCAGGACATTCTCGGATGGGAGATTGAAGGCCAATTGCTGAATACTGGCATTGAGCTCAGGAGTGAAGGGGGGAGTTTTCATAATCGTAGCAGCGGTAAACGTCATCTCGAATTAATAGTCGGGGCTGAATACGGTTTTATAAACTCCCTGACTCTGCTCTCTGAATATAATTACTCCGATGAAACCGGAATCAGTTACCTTGCGGGCATGGCAAGCTACCAGATGGACATGCTCTGGTATTGTAACCTTCTGGCGGTGGGCAATCTTGACGATCATTCGGGATATATTGCTCCCTCAATTGAGTATAGTCTCAGTGATGAAATGACACTCGGCGCTGGTGCATTCGTGTATTATGGCAGTGCAGACGATGAATTTGCGCAGTCGGCTGATCGCTTCTATTTACGCTGGTTTATCCATTTTTAAGAAAAGAGAAGCAACCCTGTCATTTTCTTGTATTGAAGGACTTGTCTAGTCCTTTTTTTGATGGAGTTCTCCCTGCAGAGAATGCTGTCCAGCATGTGTTATTAATGCAGGTACAATATCTCCTGCAACATTGCAGCTGCTGAGATCAGAAAAATGAACAAGAAGATTGGACGCAGTGCGTGCAACCATCTTCTCCGCTTCGTTTCTTTCAATCATTACTGGATAGACATTGCCAACGTAATTGCGGTTGTGCAGCATGGTGATTTCGTCTTGTCTTGATTGAAAACGAGCAAGGCGCTTTGCCTTGACCTCCTCGGCTACCTTGTTTTCAAAATGCTGTGAGCGGGTTCCCGGACGGTCAGAATATTTGAAAGAGTATGAACCGTGATATTGAACCTCTTCCAGCAGAGACATGGTTTGTTCAAAGTCTTCATCGGTCTCACCTGGAAAGCCAACAATGACATCGGTAGTGAGAGCGATTTCCGGGCAGTATTTACGCAGGGCGGCAACTTTTTCAAGATATAACTCCCTTGTGTACTTACGATGCATGGCGGAGAGGACATTATTGGATCCGGATTGAACCGGCAGGTGAAACTGCTTACAGAGAATATCAATCTCGGCAAAGCAGCTCATTAAATCATCTGAGAGATCTTTGGGGTTGGATGTTGTAAAGCGAAGCCTTTTTAAGCCGTCAATTTGGGCCACTTCCCGCAAAAGGTCAGCAAAAGTATAGTTTTGAGGGGATTCAGTGACTGCATTGGTCTGTCCATAGGAGTTAACGTTCTGGCCAAGGAGGGTAATCTCCTGGACACCGGCATCAACCAATGCGTGAGCTTCTTCGATTATATCGTTAACAGTACGTGATATTTCTCTTCCTCTTGTGTAAGGCACGACACAGTATGAACAGTAGTTGTTGCATCCCTGCATAATGGTGAGGAACTTGCGGAACACTTCAGGCGAGTCGCTGTTTTTGCCTTTAGGTTTCAGGTTTGGAATGAAAGAAGGAATAATGTAGTCATCTTCAAGGCCTGTGGCAACAGAATGATCGTTGAGGTTGTCGAGTAAGTCAACAATCTGGTAGATACTCTGCGTACCAATTACCAGGTCGACATGATTCATTCGCCTGATAATTTCCTGGCCTTCCTGTTGCGCGACGCAACCAGCAACGCAAATTTTCAGATGGGGTTTGCGCTTTTTATGTTTGCGCAAAACCCCAAGCAGGCTCATTACCTTCTGTTCTGCCTTTGCACGGATACTGCAGGTGTTCAGAATAATCAGATCGGCTTGTTCCATTTCGCTGGTTTCGATATATCCGGCTTCGCCAAGGAGTTGTGCCATGATTTCGGAATCCCGATCATTCATCTGGCAGCCAAAGGTCTTTATGAGAAATGCTTTATTCGTCATTTGAATTCAACAATGTCTTTGGGGCTGGACATATTGCTTGTGAAATCTGGTGGAGCAGGGCGAAAAGCGTCCTGCTGTTATTGTCAGGGTAACGTAAGCAAACGCAGCCTTTGTGGTCCGGTACTGCGGACAGGAGGCAAAGTCCGTCGTAGCCCTCAAGAATAAACTTTAAAAAGTGATATCTCTCGTGGGCAATATTTAGATAAACGATGTTTAGTTGCATAGTTACACGGACAGCGATGAGTCGACTACGCCCATTTGGTCTTCTCGTGCAGCGAGTAATGGAACAACTACTTCCCTGATGTACTCGTCAGTCTGCGCAGGAGCCCTTCCTACAAACTGACCGTAGTCGCCAATAAGGTCCATAAGCTGGTCAAGAGAGAAGGGGATTCGTTCGTCATCGGCAAGCCTCTGCAGGAGGTCGTTGTCAAGACCCTCTTCTTTTACAACTTTGCCAGCAGCTAATGAGTGTTCTTTTACTACCTCATGCATTTCCTGTCTGGATTCACCCTGGGCAACTGCTTCCATCAGGATCTTTTCAGTGGACATAAAAGGAAGTTCCATTCTCAGGTGTCTTTCTATCTGCTTTGGAAATACAACCATTTGGCTGGTAATATTAACGTACAACTTGAGTATTGCGTCGGTGAGCAGGAAGGCCTGGGGGATATCCATGCGTCGTATTGCAGAATCATCAAGGGTTCTTTCAAACCACTGGTTGGCAAAGGTGGAAGAAAAATTTGCGGGAAGTCCCATAAGTTTGCGACTCAAACCAGTCATCCGTTCAGAGCGCATTGGATTTCGCTTATAGGCCATTGCTGACGAGCCGGTCTGTTGTTTGGCAAAAGGTTCCTCCTGAACCTTTAGATTCGAGAGGAGGCGCAGGTCAACGGCAAATTTATGAGCGGAAGAACCGATACCTGCGAGCGTTTCTGCAAGCTTTGTATCAAGTTTTCGCGGGTAGGTTTGACCGGTCACAGCAAAGCTTGAATCGAAGCCAAGTTTTTTAGAGACCAGGGCATCCAGATCTCTGACTTTTTGATTGTCTCCCTTAAACAACTCAAGGAATGAAGCTTGTGTGCCGACAGTTCCTTTAGCACCACGAGCTTTGACCTGATCAAGGAAACTGTCCAGATACTCGAGGTCCATAATAAGATCTTGAATATACAGAGTGTTTCTTTTGCCAACAGTGGTTGGTTGAGCAGGTTGATAGTGGGTAAAACCCAAGGTGGGCAGGTCTTTGAATTCAAGGCAGAATTTCGCCAAATTAGAGATTACCTTTAATATAGCACTGCGTATAAGATCAATGGCTTTTCTCTGCACCGTAAGGTCGGTATTACAGACAACAAACTGAGAAGTAGCACCCAGATGGATGATACCTTCGGCCTTGGGGCACTTTGTCCCGAATTCATAGACATGAGCCATTACATCGTGACGAATTTCTTTCTCTTTTGCCGCAGCAACATCAAAGTCGATATTGTCGATATTGGCGCGCATTTCATCAATCATCTCTTGAGAGATAATGTCAGTGAGACCAAGTTCGTATTCGGCTTCAGCAAGGGCCACCCAGCATTTTCTCCAGGTTGTGAACTTAGTCTTTTCAGAAAAAAGTTCCTGCATTGCACGACTGGTGTAACGGCTGACAAGTGGTTCCTGGTAGATATCTCTATTCATAGCTGACTCCATTTCCGGCTATCTTAAAAAGGATTTTTTTATACATACAATATTGAAAGCATTCTTCTACCATTTTTCCTGAAAAAGGGGAAGGGAGGCCACGATACTGAGGAGGTAGAATTATTTCTTTTTTGGAAATTATTCAGGAACTTCCGCTGGGTCATCTTCTGTGGTTTTCATTTTTTTATCTGCTTGGGTACGTGCTATTCGCCTGATAATTCTCAAAATATTATCAAAAATATCGACAATTTCAACTTCTCTGGCATATGTTGAAATACGATTCGGAGCGTCCGCCGTCAACCGTTGTATCTCATAGAGTGTTATTTCTTTATTCATTCTTGTTGCATCGTCTTTCATGGATTGAACATTTTGGGCAAGTTTCTTATCTTCATTAGCGAGAGCAGTAAGGGCATTATCAAGTGCTTGTACAACTTCAGAATGAAATTGCATTAAAACTTTTGCTGTCTGGGAACTTACTGTGACCTTTTCATTGATGCGTTTATTGGATGAGACCACAAGGTCGGTAGCAATTCTGTCACCAATACGTTCTAAACCGTTTGCGATCTGAATAAGATTTACCAGACGTTTGGATTGTGCTTTTGTCAGATCGCTGGAACTTATCAAGCCCAGATGTTCAATGATGTAATGATGCAAGCTGTCAATAATTTTGTCCTTAGCACCTATTTTTTCCAAGTCTTTTCTTGTGCCAGTGATTGCTAATGGCATGGATTCATAGACTATACTTCTGGTGTGCGTACCCATTCGGGCAATTTCACGGCTTACATTCTCAAGAGCAATTGAAGGTGTTGAGAGAAGTGATTCATCAAGGAATTTGGGTAAAAGTTCCTCGTCCACATGGATCGGTTTGTCAGGAATCAGCCATTCAACAATTCGTGCAATCTGGGTGGTGAAACCTATGAAAAGGAAGGCATTAGCAATATTAAAAAAGGTGTGAATATTGGCAATTTGACGGGGTGATTCAGCTGCAAAGCGTGCAATACCATTCAGTTCGGAATGTACTGGAGAAATCCAGCGGGCTAAATCGGCCAGTTGAGGAACCAGGCCAATCCAGATAACAGCACCGGTTGTATTAAACAGAATATGAACAGCTGCTGTACGAACAGCTTCTCGAGGTTTGCCAATTGAGGCGAGGCCTGCGGTGACGCATGTTCCGACATTGGAGCCAAGTGTAAGTGCAATAGCGGCCTCAAGTCCAAGAAGTCCCTGACCAGCCATCACAATCAAAACACCGGTTGTCGCTGAAGATGACTGAATGACTGCTGTAAATGCGGCACCGACAAAAGCTGCATACACTGGACTTTCAAGTGTAGTCATAAAAGTAATAAAAGGTTGATAGAAGCGGAGTGGTATCATACCATCGCTCATTACTTTCATACCATAAAAGACAAGGCCGAGTCCCATGACCATAAATCCATATTGACGCAATTGGTTTTTCTTTGAAATAAAAGAGAGGAAGAAGCCAGCTGCAATCATGAATAAGGCAAGTTTGGTGACTTTAAAGGCAAGGATCTGCGCAGTGATGGTAGTTCCTATATTTGCACCAATTATCACAGGAACGCTTTGCGCCATAGACATGATTCCAGCGGAAATAAAGCCAACGAGCAGGACAGTCGTTACCGAAGAGGATTGTATGATTGAGGTTATGATTGCACCCATACCGGCACCAACGAAACGGTTACGGGTAAATCTTGCAAGAAGATCTTTCATGTGATCCCCGGCGACAATCTTCAACGCTTTGGTCATTAAATCCATGCCGAAGAGAAAGAGTGCAAGCCCGCCAAATAATCCGCCCCATAGCTCCAGGCTGACGAAAGGATTATTCATGCTTTACCACTTCTGCAATTGGAGTTTTTACAATCACCACAGGAATTTTTGAAATCTGAGCGACGCGTTCAGCGACGGATCCTAAAAGGATATGCCTTAGACCACTTCTGCCACAGCTTCCCATAACAATAATTTGCGCCTGTTCTTTTTCAGCAAACTCAACAATACGACCAGGTGGTAGGCCCTGTACAAACTCAAAACGTGCATTATGGATGGAAGATAATGCTGGGTATTTTTCAAACATCTTTTTCATAAAATCTTCGGCCATGCGATTGGCGACTGCAGTCATTGGCTCGGCCCAGTCATCCTCATCACCACGGTAAAATCCAGGAGCATCAGCGGGATCGTGAACAACATGGAGGACAATTAAAGGTGATTTTGTGAATTTTGTGTACTTGTGAGCCCAGAGTAGGGCGGCTTCAGAGTCATCAGAAAAATCAATGGCAACTAGAATAGGCTGGTTCTCGTTCGTTGTGGTCATGGGAAGTTCCTGTTGTTTGATTTGATATTTTAAATTATAGGCTTTATAGGAACAAATCACAGTGATATTTTGGATATTCTTGCCAGGGAAAAGTCCGAATATTGACAACTTCGCTAAAAAGCAATACCTCCTGCCTTAGAGTAAACAAGATATAGTTAATATGTTACAGTAAGTACAGGGTGCATGATGTTGTTTTACCGTAATAGTCCTGCTTCATGTAAAGCTTATTCCAACAAAGAGATAATTTTCCATCCCCTTTTTTTTGCAATTGATTCCAGTTTTGCATCAGGATCAACAGCGATAGGTTTTTCTACTTTTTCCATTAACGGAAGGTCATTATGTGAATCGCTGTAGAAGTAGCTACCGGCAAGATCGAGTTTTTCCAGCTTGAGCCATTCCAGCAGGCGCACAACTTTCCCCTCATGAAAGCAGGGGATACCTTCAATTGCATTCACGTACCTGCCATTATTAATTTTCGGTTCAGTGGCCAGTAGGTTTTTAATGCCGAATGCTTTGACAATGGGGCGGGTAATAAAACTATTTGTCGCGGTGATAACCAGCAAAGTGTGCCCTTGCTGCTGATGATATTTAACCAATGATTTAGCCTTGTTACCAATCATTGGTCTGACAGTGTCATCCATGAACTCTTTGTGCAGGTTCCGTAGTTCCTCCATAGAATGTTCAGTGAGAGGTTTGAAACTGAATGCAGAAAATTCATGTATATCAAGCGTACCTTGTTTGTACTGTTGGTAAAACTTTTCGTTAGCCTCCTCGTAGCTTTTCTCGTCGACGAGTTTTTTTCTGATGAGAAATTCTCCCCATCCGTGATCACTGTCGCCACTGAGGAGTGTGTTGTCTAAATCGAATATTGCCAAAGTCATTTTTAGTTACCGAAGTGTGTACATAGTTTGTCGAGATGTTTCTGATGGGCATATTAGTAGATATATCATCACCAGAAGCAATTAGCAGCTGCAGGAACAGTTTTACACTAGGATTACTTAAGGTGGTACCAATGTCGCATAATGTATATTATGTATAGTTTCTATTTGTCCTAATATAGCAATTAGTTAGTTGTTGTCTATTGTTATGTCGTGCACCATGACTTGCCAGCTTCGCCTGCCCCTGAAGAAATTAAGGCTGGGACTGTAAAGAACCTGCTTCTCCCTACCGCTTCTGCATTCTTGTACAAACTTGCCAAGACCAAAGCCAATACCCTTAATAACCGTTGTGCCGAGGGTTATTGACAGTCGCAGGTGCGATTTATCCTTTCCTACAGGCGATGCTTCAGCAAATCTTACCGACAGGTCGCGAAAAATTGGCTGAGGATTGCCCACTCCGTGGGGTTCAAGCAGTGGCAGTTGTTTTAATATTGGCACCGTAAAGAGCTGTTCTATTTTTATGTCTGCCTCTGTTGCCCTTTTTATTATTTTTGGTATACCTTTGTGTTGTTTAAAGACAGCCTTGTCAAAGAGTTCTCTGAATTCTATCAGGTCATCCTTGTGTAAACGCATACCTGCCGCCATTGCATGGCCACCATAACCAAGAAGAACAGTTTCGCAATCAGCAAGTGCATCGTATAAGTTCACCCCTTTGATTGATCGGGCCGATCCTTTTAAAATCCCACCTTTTTGCTCACATAGAACTAATGTCGGTTTTTCGAATTCTTCAACCAGGTTTGATGCTACAATACCAGCAACTCCGATATGATATTCACCCGCTACAATGGTTGAATATTTACATACTTTGTTAGCTTGAGTAAGCTCATGCTGAGCCTTAGAAAAGTTCTCCAAGGTAATGGTTTTACGTGTTTCATTGTTGGAAAATAGTACGGATGTTAATTCCACGGCTTGTGAATTTGAGTTTGTAGTGAGTAGTGCAACCGCCTTCTCAGCGCAACCAAGTCGCCCTGCTGCATTAATCTTTGGCGCAAGCTGGAACGATATATTCTCTGAGCAGATCATGCTCAGGTCCAGATTTGATTGATTGCAAAGCTCTGTTATCCCCTGGTTAGTTTGCTGTGCCAGGATTTCCATTCCAGCACGTACCAGGATTCTATTTGTACTGTCAAGTTCTACCATGTCAGCAACAGTGCCAATTGCCACAAGATCAAGAAGCTGTTTTAGATTTGGCACAGAGTGTTCAGAATTATCAAAATATCCGTTCTGCTGTAAATATTGTCGTACTCCAATGGCCAGATAAAATGCAACCCCTACCCCGGCAAGATTTTGACCCGGGAAATTACATTCTTCCTGCCTGGGATTAAGCACTGCATCAGCTTCAACTCGGGTTTGAGGTGCTGTGTGATGATCCGTTATAACTACTTGGTAACCAAGTGATTTTGCTTTTTTAACAGCCTCGTGGGCAGAGATCCCATTGTCTACAGTCACAAGAACATCAGGCTGTGTTTTTAAGGTTTTGCTTAGTTTTTCAAGGTGTTTTTCCTGAAGGCCATACCCTTCTGTCAATCTGTTTGGTATGTGGTACTCAACCTTGCAGCCAAGATTCTTTAAGAAAAGTAATAGTAGTGCAGTTGCAGTAGTACCATCCACATCGTAATCACCCCAAATGAGAACAGATCCGCTTTTGCGAATGCAGTCTCCAACAATCTTTGAGGCCTTTTCCATATCCAGCATTAGAGATGGGTCTGGTAAATCTTTGAGTTGAGGTTCAAGGAAGGCTCGCATTTCGTCTTCCTTGATAATTCCGCGTCGTTTTAAAATTTGTTGGATAAAAGGATCAAGGCGGGATCCATCTTGCAGGATAAATGATTTTGCAGTTTCAGTTGGGCTCATGCTAAATCTCGGGAAGCGTTATGGTCGTGAGACCTCTCATCGCTCAGGAATCTCTCAACAAGTGCTTCAATTCTCGTATTTGTACTGACATCAAACCATCTAATTTCTTTCATTTTGTTGAACCAGGTATACTGTCTCTTTGCATAACGACGGGTATCACGGGTGAGTTTTTCAATCATATTTTGATGGTCCCACTCCCCTTTTATTTTTTTTACCATATGGCTATAGCCAATGGAACGCATCGATTTAAGTGTGTCGCTATAACCTAACGTAAGTAAATTCTCCACCTCTTCTTCAAAACCACTGTTTAGCATGATCTCTGTGCGCTGGCCAATGCGTTTGTACAGATGTTGCCTGTCGCAGGTCAGGCCTATGGTCAATATATTACTGAACCTGATCTCTCGGCTGTCCTTGTGTTCTTGAAGTAAGTCCGACCATCTTCTGCCAGTACCTTTATGTATTTCCAGGGCTCGCAGCAATCTGTGGGTGTCGTTTTTATGGATTCTATTTGCGGATATTCGGTCAATTAACGCCAATTGTTCATGGAGTTTCTCGCACCCTTCTTTCTCTAATTGCTGTTCCAGGCCATTTCTGATCTCAGGAAAATTGGGCAGTTGTTGAGAAAGACCTTCGAGCAAAGAACGGAGGTACAAACCGGTTCCACCGGTAAGCATAACTCTTTTTCCTCGTGCCAATATATCCTGAACTGCAGCAAGTGCCATTTTTTCAAAGACAACAGCATCAAAATCCTGATCGGGAAAGACAACGTCAATAAGGTGATGGGGAACACCCTGCATCTCTTCCCGGGTGATTTTTGCAGTACCAATATCCATCTCTTTGTAAACCTGCATGGAATCGACACTGACTATCTCAAAGTCGTATTTCCTGGCAAGATCAATGGAAAGTGCAGTTTTACCAATTGCTGTGGGCCCAATCAGTGCAATAATTGCATCCTGTATGGGAAAGATATCATTCATTTGATAGTTTCACTTACTCTGGAAGCTGAATGAAGAGGCGAATTTGCTCATACGTGATTTGCCAATTCCTGAAACCTGCAAGAGATCGTGCTGATTCTTGAACAGACCAATACGTTTTCTGGTTTTAAGGATGCTGTCAGCCAGTACTGGTCCAATTCCGGACACAGACATAAGGAGTTCCTTGTCACAATAATTTATTGGAATTGGCTGGAAATAAAAAGGAGCCAGTGATGCCGGGAAATCTGTTAGCCCGGTTTTTTGACCTGGCACTTGAGTAAGAGAAAGAGAGGTGTCAGAAACCAACTGTAAACTGAAAGCGGGTGGCGTGAGGCTACTATCCTGAAAATGCGATGAAATAAAGGTAAACGAAACAAAGAGGACACAGCAGAGAAGGATTAACTCCTGGGCTGTGTCCTTTTTATCTGTCGTTTCAATACTGCCTTCCTTACTTCTGCGCAGCATGACGCTTTTCATCACGCATCAACTTGTAATTAATTGAATCAACAAGGGCCTGCCAGGAAGCTTCAATGATATTTAAAGAAACACCAACCGTGCCCCACTGCTCATATTGATCTTTTGATTCAATAAGGACTCGAACTTTGGCACCTGTCCCATGTTGACCGGAAAGTACACGAACTTTGTAGTCTACAAGTTCAATCTCTTCAAGGGCTGGGTAGAAACGGGTAAGAGCTTTACGCAATGCACGATCCAACGCATTTACAGGACCATCTCCCATGGCAGCTGTATGCACTTCGTCTCCACCAACTTCCACCCGAATGGTTGCCTCTGTTTCCGGCGGCTCATCCATCTTGCGCTTGGAGTTAATTGCTCTAAACCCTTTTAAAGAAAAGTAGTTGGTGTGATTTCCCATTGCCCGACGCATAAGTAACTCAAAAGATGCTTCAGCGCCTTCATATTGGAAGCCCTGGTTTTCAAGTTCTTTTAACTCAGCAACAATTGATGCTGCAACGGGACTCTTGGAATCAAGTTCAATACCAAATTTCTTAGCCTTGTGTATTACATTTGATTTTCCGGCCTGATCTGATATTAATATTCTTCGGATGTTTCCGACTTCCTCAGGTTTTATATGCTCGTAACAGAGTGGATTTCTCTTTACTGCCGAAACATGAATCCCGCCTTTATGGGCAAAGGCGGAGCGGCCCACGTAGGGTTGGTACTTGTTGTGTGGAAGGTTGGCCAGTTCATCCACAAGCATAGCCGTTTCATACAGTTTGCTGATATTGTTAACCGCTCCACATTCATAGTTCATCTTCAGGCCAAGAGCAGGTATAACAGATGTAAGATTTGCATTTCCGCAACGCTCACCATATCCATTTATCGTTCCCTGTACCTGTTTTACACCAAGACTCAGAGCCAGAAGTGAATTTGCGACAGCAGTCTCAGAATCATTGTGGGCATGAATTCCAAGTTCCACATTTGATTTACGTTCCCGAATAAAAGACTGCACCCGTTCAATGATTGGTTGCACCTCGTGGGGTAACATCCCGCCATTTGTATCACAAAGAATGAGACAGTCAGCGCCACCATCGATGGCCTTGCCTAGAGTGGTGAGAGCATATTCAGGGTTCTTTTTAAAACCATCGAAGAAATGTTCTGCATCGTAAAATAACTCTTCAACATGCGGTTTTAAGTAGGCAAGCGTTTCTTCAATGATCAGCAGATTGTCTTCAAGTTCAATGCGTAGCGCATCGTGGACATGGATGTCCCAGGTTTTACCAAAAATGGTTATAACAGGTGTTTTTGCATCCAGAAGTGCCTGGGTACTCTTATCTTTTTCTACAGGATTACTAAACATCCTGGTTGCGCCAAAAGCTGCAAGTTTTGTATGCTTCAGCGTTTCACTTTGCATGGCCTTAAAATATTCAACTGCCAGAGGATTTGAGCCAGGCCACCCTCCCTCAATATAATCTACGCAAAGGTCGTCAAGCTTGTGACTTATACGGATTTTATCGGTCACCGAGAGGTTGAAATTTTCAGCCTGGGTACCATCTCGTAATGTTGTATCGTATATTTGTACTGTTCTGTTCATTCGGTTCACCAATCAGGAAAGTATTTCTTCTTCAGGTACGCTCTCTTTGTCGAGTTCAAATGCATCGTGGAGTGTACGCACGGCAAGTTCTGTATATTTTTCAGAAATAATACAGGAAACTTTAATCTCAGATGTTGAAATCATAGAAATATTAATGCCCTCTCTGGAGAGGACGCTGAACATGGTCGTAGCAATTCCGGAATGATTTCTCATGCCGACACCAACAATTGAAATTTTGGTTATTGAATCAGAACCGTGAATACCCCCCGTAGCACCAATTTCTTCAACTACTGCTTCAAGGATTTTAATCGTTCTCTGGTAATCGTTGCGTGCTACTGTGAATGTCATATCAGTCATACCATTCCCGGTATCCTGATTCTGAATAATCATATCCACAATAATGTCAGCATCAGAAATTGGCGTGAAAATCTTGGTTGCAATACCTGGTTGATCCGGCACGCCGGAAATAGTTATACGCGCCTCGTTTTTATTATACGTGACACCGGAAACAATTTTACCTTCCATCTCTTTTTCCTCCTCAACAACCCATGTTCCTTCAGTTTCCGTAAATGTGGAACGGACATGGACCGGGACGTTATACTGTTTTGCGAATGTTACGGATCTGATATCAAGAACTTTAGCACCAAGGCTTGCAAGTTCCAGCATCTCATCATAGGTGATTCTGTCGACTTTTATGGCCTTAGGGCAGATGTTTGGGTCGGTTGTGTAGACACCTTCTACATCTGTAAAAATTTCGCAGGCATCAGCCCTTAGGGATGCTGCAAGGGCCACAGCAGTGGTGTCTGACCCGCCCCTGCCAAGAGTTGTAATGTCTCCATTATCAGCAACACCCTGAAAGCCGGCAACAACTACAATTTTATCTGCTTTGAGAGTTTCCATGATGCGATCTGAATCAATGGATTCAATACGCGCCCTGGTGTGAGAATTGTCTGTAAGAATTTTTACCTGGTCTCCAAGGAATGATACGCAGTCATCTCCCATGGCCTTAATTGCCATGGCAAAAAGAGATATGGTCACCTGCTCGCCGGAAGAAAGCAGCATGTCCATTTCACGGGTATCAGGAATTTCCTGCATTGCAAGGGCAAAATCTGTGAGTCGGTTGGTTTCTCCAGACATGGCAGAGAGAACCACAACCATCTGGTTGCCTTCTTTTTTCTTTTTCAGAACACGTTTGGCAACGGTTTTTATTTTTTCAGGGTCGGCAACGGACGTTCCCCCGAATTTCTGAATAATTAAAGCCATCTAACCGTAACTCCTGTAGCGTTAAACAAGTTGTACAAAGCAATGGGCGGCAGCTTGTCTGGGACAAGTCTGCCGCGCACCATATAGCTTTTCGTTAATTTTGTAATTCGAATTGTACAATCTAGTAACTGCTTACAAAAAAGCAACATTTTCCTGCTGTTTTATCCGATGAAAATTGGTACAACAGCGCAAAAGAGATCTTGTATACAGTGGGTTTATTATTTCAGACAGGCTGCCACACAAATCTCAATCGCTGGCGGCAGCTACAATTTATTGCAGGTTAAAAGAGTATGAATGACAAAGAAGTGTTTCATATCGTCCTGGTGGAACCGGAAATCCCTCCAAACACAGGCTCAATTGCCAGATTATGCGGCGCCACAAATAGTGTCCTCCATCTGGTAAAGCCCCTGGGGTTTTTAACAGATGACAAACATTTAAGACGTGCCGGGCTGGATTATTGGAAGTTTGTAGATATCAGATACTGGGATTCTTTTGATGCCTTTCTTGAAGCGCAGGACGAGAACAAGCTCTACTTTATGACCACCAAAACCGACAGGTCTTACGCCGATGCAGATTTCAAGCGAGGTGACTACCTGGTTTTTGGCAAGGAGACCAAGGGGTTGCCGGAAGAAATCCTCAACCTTTATTCTGAGCGTTGTCTTACACTGCCAATGAGTAATCCAAACATCAGGAGTTTAAACCTGGCAATGACAGCGGGTATTGTCTTGTATGCAGCCTTGCAGAAAAATCAGAATATAGGATCGATGGCGTAGTCGATTAAAATCCATTCGTAACCGATTGCATATGTGTTCCTGCCGCTGTCGCATGCGCTGAAAAGTCCTGTTTCTGCACGGTTTACCAGGGATTCTGCATCGTCGCTTGCCACCAACTGGGCCACACCGATGGACGCTGTTATAGAAACACCATGTCCCTGGTTGTCTACACTCTGTTCATTTACTTTATCAAGGATGTTTTTCGCCAGTAGACAAGCATCCTTCTCGGTACAATCTTGCAAGGTTACAAGTACCTGGTCGCCTCCCCAGCGACAGGTCAGGTCTGCACCCCGTATGACAGACTGGACGGAACTGCTGAGTAGGGTAAGCAGTTTGTCTCCAACCTGATGCCCGTGTTTTTCATTCACAAGTCTGAAATGATCGATATCAACAAGAAGAATAGTGAGGGGTTTGAGTGACTGTTTTGTGTCGAGAATCATTTGCTCAAACTCTTTGCTGAAAGTATGCCTGGTCATAAACCCGGTAAGTTCGTCGATATGCGGTGAACTGGAAGAGAGTCGTAAAAAAAATTTATTAACGAGCACGCTTACAGCAATCAAAACCAGGATTAACAGGCCTACATTGAGCAAAGCAAGTAAAAATGGCTGGGAAGAATAGTTGACACCATCCGGGCGGTGGGAGAGGTAAAAGGCAATAAATCCGGTCAAAGCAATGCTTATCAATAAGCTTGTGTGAATAAGCAACTGGAATATGTACATCTTGCGTTCTCTTTTCATGTGGCGACAATAGGGAAATGAAAGGTTCGTGCTATCCAGTTTATTTTTTTTTCTTCATCGAGTAAGATGCATTGCGTAGGAATTTTAGAATATACTTAATCCTATCACATTCCTGTTCGTTCAAGTATAATTTTATCATATAATTGTTTTAGAAGGAGTAAATAAAATGGTTGATCGCGTCTATAATTTCAGTCCCGGCCCCGGTACCCTCCCCGTTGACGTTTTGCAGCAGGCTTCCAGGGATGTTGTTAATTTCAAAGAGACAGGTATTGGGCTCATCGAGATGAGCCATCGCTCTAAAGAATTTATGGCCGTTGCAGAAAACACTGAGAATCTGCTGCGCGAGCTTATGGAGATTCCCGATAATTACAAAGTGCTTTTCCTTCAGGGCGGTGCATCCAGCCAGTTCTATATGATACCGATGAACCTGCTCGGCAATGGTAAAAAAGCAACCTACCTTAACACGGGAACATGGTCGAAGAAAGCCATCAAGGAAGCAAAACTCTTTGGCGATATTGAGGTTGCCTACTCAAGTGAAGAACAGACTTTTAACCGGGTCCCCACAAAGGATGAATACAGTGTCGGGCAGGACTCCGAGTATCTTTATTTTGTTTCCAATAACACTATTTATGGTACCCAGTTCCCTGAGTTTCCTGAAACTGACAAGCTTCTTATCTCTGATATGTCTTCAGATATTTTATCCAGAAAAATCGATGTTTCCAAGTTCGGTCTGATCTTTGCCGGTGCCCAGAAAAATATGGGGCCTGCAGGGGTGACCATCGTTATTATTCGTGAAGATCTCCTTGAGAAGACCCCCGATAATACACCAACCATGCTTTGTTATAAAACCCATGCAGATAAGGGATCCATGTTTAACACCCCACCCTGCTTTGCCATTTACGCTGTTGGTGAAGTTTTAAAATGGTTGAAAAAACAAGGTGGTGTTGCTGCAATGGAAACACGAAACATTGAAAAAGCTGAGCTCCTGTATAATCAGATCGATAGTGGCGACTACTATCGTGGACACGCCGAAAAAGATTCACGCTCATTGATGAATATTCCTTTTAATCTGCCAACGGCAGAGCTTGAAGCCAAATTTATTGCCGAAGCCACAGAAGTTGGACTGAATGGCCTGAAAGGTCATCGTTCTATTGGTGGCTGCAGAGCGTCTATTTACAATGCTTTCCCCAGGGAAGGTGTGGAAAAGCTAGTCGCATTTATGAAAGAATTTGAAGCGTCGAATAAAGCTTAGGTACGTTTTGTGATGAACTATGATGGTGATATAATCCGCCCGCCCAGCGAGGCGGATTCCATCATCATTCAGGTTACAGTTGGCTGTTCCCACAACAAATGCACCTTTTGTGGAGCATACAAAGACAAGTCCTTTCGCCTGAGAAGTGAAGACGAAATCCTTGAAAATATCGCCTTTGCAGCGAAGTACTGTAAAAGACAAAAACGTGTTTTCCTGGCAGATGGCGATGCTCTTATCTTGTCGCAAAAACGATTACTCCACATTTTTTCACTCCTGAACACTCATTTACCCCAAGTCAGACGAATAGGTCTGTATGGAAATGCCAAAGCCATACGCTCTAAAACAACAGAGGAACTCAGGGAACTTAAAAGTCTTGGCCTGGATCGTATCTATATGGGGCTTGAAAGTGGAGACGATGAGATCCTGCAGAAGGTGAAAAAAGGAGAAAGCGGTGACGCCATGATCCTTGCAGCTACCCGTGTTCGGGATGCTGGTATATTCCTCTCTGTTACAGTGTTGATTGGGCTCGGTGGTATCAACAACAGCCTTAGACATGCAAAGGAATCAGCTCGGGTTCTCAGCCAGATGCAACCAAGGCAGATTGCTGCCCTCTGTTTGATGCCGCTATCCTCCACTCCCCTTGGTGCTGAATATAAATCGGGTGATTTTCAACTCCCCGATGCAAAAGGAATGTTGCTTGAATTAAGAGAACTGATCCGGAATATCACCTGCAGAAGGGTTATGTTTATGGCCAACCACGCCTCAAATCATCTTCCCCTGCAGGGTATTCTTCTGCGTGATAAGACAATGATGATTGAAAAAATTAATGCGGCACTTGAGGGTGAGCAACCCCTTGTTCCCGAACAGTTTCGCGCCCTATAATATCCCATGAACCAGAAAACCGATTTACGTAACCTGACTCAGGACGAAATAGTCCACTACGTTGAGTCCCTCGGCCAGCCGGCCTTTAGAGGTCGACAGATCATGTCCTGGCTCTATCGACCCGGCATCACAGAGTTCTCCCAGATGACTGATCTTGCCAAAAAGTTCCGGGAATGTCTCTCTGAAAATGCACGCATCCATCGTTTTACAGATCCTGTTATCCAGCGTTCGAGTGATGGATGTGTGAAGTTCGCCTTCACCCTCGAAGACGGGAAAGTTATTGAGTCAGTGCTGATTCCTGAGCCAGACCGCAACACCCTCTGTGTTTCTTCACAGGTTGGCTGTGCAATGAACTGTTCCTTTTGCCTTACTGCCACCATGGGTTTTATCAGGAATCTTACTCCTTCAGAAATTGTAAACCAGGTATGTGCGGTTGGTGATTTCTTACGAGCAGAGCCCAAAGGGAAACTGATTGGCCCTGACAGGGTTACAAATCTGGTCTTTATGGGAATGGGAGAACCTTTGAATAACCTTGATAATCTCATTAAGGCTATTTCTATTCTTACAGAACAACGTGGGCTGGATATGACCAACAGGCGAATCACAGTTTCAACCTGTGGGGTTGTGCATAATATGCAGCGACTTGGCAATGAGACCGATGTGAATCTGGCCATTTCACTCCATGGTGTTGATAACCAAACAAGGGATCGCCTGATGCCGGTAAACAGTCGCTACCCACTTGCTGATCTGTTGCAGGCATGTCGTGATTATCCCATGGCTAAGCGAAAACGCATTATGTTTGAGTATATTTTACTCAAGGGAATTAATGATTCTGATGATGATGCGCGGGAACTTTCCAGAATACTGCGTGATATTCCCTGTAAGGTAAACTTGTTACAATACAACGAATCTCCGGGTTTGCCCTATAAAACCAGCTCCCGTAACAGGTTGTATGCATTCCAGAAAATAGTACGTGATTCCGGTTATTCGGTATTTATCCGTTCAAGCCGTGGCGATGATATATCGGCGGCTTGCGGACAGTTGGCAAAACAAAATCAGGAAACACAGGAACAGGAAAATGCCTGAACTTGAAGAGTGTTCCGGGATTCGTTATCTACGTGAATCTGCTTATGACAGAAAAACCATAAAACAGATTACACGACCTGCAATTGCACAAGTTAAAACTTTCAAGGAATACCCTGATGCTCCTAAAATCGAATTGCACAGAACCTGGGAACTGTCACAATCAAAAATAACCTCCCTGCTCCAGAATAGACGATCATTGCGGAAATACGGAAAGGAGCCCATTAAACTTGAGGAGCTTGCCTTTATGCTCTGGGCAAGTCAGGGTATAACCGCAAAATCTGCTCATTACTCTTTTAGAACAAGTCCCTCTGGTGGTGCCTTGTATCCCATTGAAACCTACCTGTCAGCCAACCGTGTTGAAGGGCTTGAGCCTGGACTCTACCACTTTGATCCCCAGAATTTCTGTCTTGATCAGCTCAGCAAAGGTGACAGCACCAAAGATGTGGCTGCCTGCTGCCTTGATCAAAATTTTATGGTAAATGCAGCTGTCTGTTTTATGTGGACGGGTGTGCTCAGGCGGTGCTTAAGCAAGTACGGGAATCGTGGCATGCGATATGTTATACTTGATGCTGGACATATTTGTCAGAATCTCCTTACAGCTGCTGAAGCCACTGGTAATGGTGCCTGTCCGGTTGCTGCATTCTACGATAATGAAATGAATACACTGCTTGGATTAGATGCAGCCGAAGAAACTGCAATCTATGCTGCTGCTGTGGGGAAAAAACAAGAAATCAAAGGGGAAGGCTTAAAACTTCTTAAAACAGGGGCTGCGGTTTAAGGCCGTCCCCCCTGTTTCTGTACGGAATTGCCGGAAGTTACAGTTCATCATCCCACTCGTCCATCACAGAACGGGGAAGTTTGCTCAAATCAATATTCTTTGCTTCTCTGATGCCTGCCTGCAAAGCTTTTGCATTCATCTCTTCTGTGCCTTTCGGGACACGGGACAAAAGCGCTTCCTCCAGACTTTCCATTGAGACTTTAGCACTTAAATATCCAACTGCGCCAAGGGCGACCATATTGGCCACGAGTTCTTTACCTGTTTCATCTCTGGCAATCTGGGTAAAAGGAAGAGACACAGATCGACTGGTAGGGAGTTGGGTTACATGTCCACTGTCTACAATCAGCAGGCCATCTGATTTTAGATCGAAGAAGTACGCATCACATGCAGACTGTGTCATGGCAAGGAGCATATCAACATCCAAAGCCTTGGGGTAATCAATGGGGGACCCGGATATAACGACTTCTGCCTTACTCTTTCCTCCTCTTGCTTCAGGGCCATAACTCTGTGTCTGGCAAACGTGGTTGTTGTCAAAACGACCAACTGCGTCAGCCATTACAACAGCAGCTGTTATGATGCCCTGCCCTCCGGAGCCACTGAATCTGATTTCGTAGCGCTCATCACTCTTCATAGCGTTTCACTCCGTCCTTATCTTTTTCTTTGGTGATCTTTTCAGCTTTCAATCTTGCCTGCTCAACGACTTGTCGATATACCTCGGTAGAAATTGGTTTCTCAACATCAGCAAGAACGCCAATGGTGATCTTGCCTTCAAGTTCTTCGGGGCTCATTTTTGCAGCCTTTTCAACTTTGACAGCGTTATCTTTATAACTGTTCAGCATCTGGACAGCGCCGCCAAGTTTGTTTTTCTTGCCGTATTGCACGTGGCAGTTGGAGATGACTTCCATAACGGAAAATCCTCTTTTACTGATGGCAAGTTTGAGCATTTCTTCAAGGTGGGCTGCATGATATACGGTGGACCTGGCAACAAAAGAGGCTCCGGCAGTGGCTGCAAGTTCTGCAATGGAGAAGGCGTGTTCCACATGGCCGTAAACAGAAGTTGTGGTCTGTGATCCAAAAGGAGTGGTGGGCGAATACTGTCCTCCTGTCATCCCGTAAATCGAATTGTTTATGATTATGGCAGTAAGATCAATGTTGCGTCTGGCGGCATGGATAAAATGATTCCCGCCAATGGCAGTAGCGTCACCATCACCCATAACTGTCAAAACGGTCAGGGCAGGGTTTGCGAGTTTTATGCCGGTGGAAAAAGTAAGTGCACGCCCGTGGGTCGTGTGAATAGTATTAAAATCAACATAGGTTGGCATCCTCCCTGAGCAGCCAATTCCAGAGGCCATAACAACTTCATCCTTACTGAGTCCAAGAGATTGGATGGCTCGTAATATGGCACCCATGGCAATTCCATTTCCACAGCCGGGACACCAGACATGGGGGAATTTTTTATCGTGTCGCAGATACTCTTTACGTACAATTTCAGCACGTTCTAGCATGGTATTCTCCTGTATTCCTTTTTAGACCGTAGATAAATGTTTGAAGATTTCATCCGGTGTAATCAGGTGTCCATCAATACGGTTATGTTTCACAATGCGGCAATCGGCCTGGTTAACCCTGCTGACCTCACGTGCTATTTGTCCCATATTCATTTCAGGAACGATGGCAGCGCGACATTGACGCAGATAGGTATCTACTGTTTTTCGCGGGAAAGGAAACAGGGTTACGAGTTGAACCAATCCTGCTTTCACTCCACTTTTTCTGGCATCACGCACAGCACGCAGAGCAGAACGGGCAACAGACCCGTATGCAATAACGCAAACCTCTGCATCTTCCATTAAAAAGGTCTTGGTAACCTGGATTTCTTTAAAACCTTTACTTATCTTTCCGTGAATCCTACGCAAAAAGGCATCCACTTCTTTTCCATTCTGGGTAGGGAAACCATTCTCGTCATGCACAAGGCCAGTTACGTGGTGCCTGTATCCATCACCAAAGTTGGCCATATCTGGCACACCTCGGTTATTGTCGGCATAGGGCTTGTACCATTCAGGAGGCACATCGGGTTTTACTCTGTCAAATACTCTGATTGATTCTTCGGCTGGCAGGACAACGGATTCTCTCGTATGCGCAACTACCTCATCGGAGAGAATAATTACAGGAATTCTGTATTTTTCAGAAAGGTTAAAGGCTTTCACCGTTATGGAAAAACAGTCGGCAACAGAAGAAACTGCCAAAACGATGATGGGATGGTCCCCGTGGGTACCCCATCTTGCCATTTGCACATCGCCTTGTGATACACTTGTGGGTAGACCTGTACTGGGGCCACCCCGCATAACGTTTACAATTACACAGGGTGCTTCAGTGATACAGCCGTATCCCAAATTTTCCTGAATAAGCGAAAACCCTGGCCCGCTTGTTGCCGTTAATGCTTTGGCTCCAGCAAGAGAGGCGCCAATAACAGCACCCATACTGGCGATTTCATCTTCCATCTGAATAAACGTACCACCAACTTCTGGCAGCTTAACAGACAAGAGTTCACTGATTTCAGATGCTGGCGTTATCGGGTAGCCGGCAAAAAAATTACAACCGGCAGCAAGTGCACCGGCAACTATTGCCTCATTCCCCTGGAGAAGGACTTTGTTCTGCTTTTCATCAATTTCCATTCGTGTGCCTCCGTTCAGGGTATCTTTCTTTAATGGTAATTGCAAAATCAGGACAATGGATTTCGCAGAATCTGCATCCTGAACAGCTGTCCATATCATCTATATATGGAGCACCCAGCTTGTCAGTTTTGATTATTTCTTTAACGCACAATGCAGAGCAAATCCCACAGGATTTACACCAGTTTTTAAAAAAAATTACATCATACATTTTTCTCTTTTTCTTCTGTGCCTGTGACGATGCTGCAGCCGCCGCCGTATCGTTTTCACGTTTCGGTTTGGCTTTGGTTTTGTTAGCCATACAAATAACCAATTTTTATTATGCATTTTAATAAGTGCCATATGGAATGTTATTTCATGCCATATAACCAGAAGGTCTATAGTCCCTTATAGTTATAGAGAAACTCATGTCAAGGAAAATAGGGATTAGTCCTAAAAAGAAACGACTATTGTTTTGACTCTTTGTATCAGGTTATCTGATACTATGCCTACTTGCGCCATATCACTTGCTTTTAAGATGAATGTATGATAATAATGCGTATTTTGGAATCGCATATAACAGAATACGAAATTTCGTTATTGATTGCCCTGCCTTGCAAGGGCATTTCCTGATAACCATACTGGTGTGTACAGCATCAGTTCCCTTTTAGAAAAATTCGCTTTATTAAACTACTTGCAAAAGGAGTTGCTTTGAAAACAAAAATACTTGTCGCCAATCGTGGTGAGATTGCCATACGCCTGATCAGGGCTATCCAAGAACTGGATTACGAGGCCGTTGCCGTATACGAATCGCCCGACAAAGATTCCCGGCACATCCGGATCGCCGACGAAGCTGTATGGCTCGGTGCCGGACCACGTTGTGATTATCTTGCTATTGATAAGATCATTAAGGCCGCCAAAAAATCCGGGGCTGTAGCTATTCATCCAGGTTATGGATTCCTTGCTGAAAATCCTGATTTTGCCAAAGCCTGTGAAGATGAAGGAATTATCTTTATTGGCCCGTCTGCTGAAGTTATCACTAATCTGGGAAATAAGGTTATTGCCAGAAGGATTATGGCAGAAGCAAATATTCCCATGGTACCCGGATCTGACAACCTTGCTGCTGGTGAAGAAGGTGTGGAAACTGCCATTGCCTTTGCCGCCAAATATGTATATCCGATAATGCTCAAGGCCACATGCGGAGGTGGCGGTCGTGGTATCAGGCTTATAGAGAATGATGCCCAGATGCGGGAAGAAATTCCGGTGGCCCGTGCTGAAGCAAAGGCTGCTTTCAACGATGATCGTGTCTATCTTGAAAAGGTTGTTATTGAGCCAAAGCATGTTGAAGTACAGATCATGGCCGATAAGGATGGAAATACTGTTCACCTCGGCACCCGTGACTGCTCCATCCAACGCAGGAATCAGAAACTGATCGAAATAGCACCATCCATGATCAGTGACAAGGAATTACTGGATACCATTTGTGAAACTGCGGTAAAGGCAGCCAAGGCATCCAATTATTTCAACGCCGGTACCGTTGAATTTCTTATTGATAAAGATTTTAAATTTTATTTTATGGAAATCAATACCAGGGTACAGGTTGAACATACCGTTACAGAAATGATCACCGGTATCGATATTGTTCGTACCCAGATTAAACTTGCCATGGGTAAGAATCTGGCCTTTGCGCAGGAAGATGTGCAAATGCGTGGACATGCAATTGAGATGCGTATTAATGCAGAAGATCCACAGGCGGACTTTATGCCTGAAGGCGGCAAAACTGTATCTGTTTATCGTTCCCCGGGTGGTTATGGTGTTCGTCTTGACGGTTTTGTATACCAGGGCTTTACTATCCCCGAAGTGTATGACTCACTGCTGGTCAAAATGACTGTACACGGATTTTCCTGGAATGAAACAGTGGACAGACTGCGTAGATGTCTGCAAAACTTTGTGATTGCAGGTCCCAAGACCACTATCCCCTTCTATTTGAATATTGCACGAGATGCTGATTTTATTAGTGGTGATTTTGATACATCATACCTGGATAAACATCCGGAGCTTTTTAATTATGATGACAATGCCAATGAGGCCAGCAAATTATCAAATCTTATCGCTGAGATTCATCACCGTGGGCACAACCCATATGCAGCATAAGCCCAGATAGAACGTAGAATTAACTGATAGAAAATAAGGAAAGACTATGGAACGTATTGTACAAGGAACATCACCAGCGGATGTGGTTAAGCAGTTACAGAACTCTGACGGCTATCACATAACCAACACTGCACGTGATCTTTCCCAGTCCGATTTTAAAAACAGAATTCTCCTGCACACTGAGCTTATGGCTGCAGATGCACGAGAGCGTGCCGGATATTTTTCTCTGGAAATTACCGGTGGCGCATCGGTGCATGTTGATATCCTGCGTAAACAGGTTGACCCATTCTTAAAACTTGAAATTCTGCGCGAAAAAATGCCAAACACCATGTTTCAGACTCTGTGTCGTGGTGTGAATCTTTTTGGCTATCGCCCTTACCCGCAGAATGTTATTCGTTTTACCGTTAAAGAATTTGCCAAATATGTTGACGTATGGCGAACCTTTGACTTTATGAACTATATCCCCAATATGCAGGCCGTTTTTGAAGAAGTAGGCAAGGCAGGAAAAATAAACGAACCCTGTATCTGTTTTTCCACCGGCCCTGAGCATACCGATACCTATTACCTGACAAAGGTTCAGGAAATTCTTGATGTTACAGGGAACGACATTGTTCTCTGTATCAAAAACCATGGTGGTCTGGGAACCCCCAGACGGATTGGTGAGCTGGTTGATTCCATTCGTCAAAAGCATCCTGATCTTCCCATCCATTACCATGGTCACAATACCGATGGTAACGATGTGGGCAGAATTGTTGCTGCAGTACAGAATGGTGCGACCATTGTTGATGCTGCCGATGCTTCTTTCACCGGATTCTACGGCCCTCCACCAATTCTGACAGTTATTCAGACACTGAAAGACCTTGGCCATAACGCTGCAACAATTGATGAAGCTGCTGTGATTGAATCTTCTGAAGTTATTCAGGATGAGCGTCAGCATTACGCACAGTTCGAATCTCAGATCAAAGGTTTCCAGCCAACTGTCCAGGTTCATAAGCTTCCTGGCGGAGCCATGGGGTCCAGCCTTGAACAGGCCGCTAAAGGCGGGTTCCTTGATAAGATGCCAGATATTCTCAACAAAGAATTGCCCAGGGTACAAAAAGAACTGGGTAACTACTGGTCAGTAACTCCAGGGTCCCAGATTTTATGGACAACTGCCGTGGCAAATGTCCAGGGTGGCGAGCGATACGGAAATGCATCAGGTGACTTGCGTAACCTTCTTCTTGGTAAATACGGTCCATTTCCTTTTTATGAACCTGAAGACTGGATCTTTGAGAAAGTTCTTGGTTCAGACTGGAAGAAAGTTCTCGAAGAAGAAGGCGGTGTTGAAGATATCGAGGATATGGATATCGACAAAGAAAAAGAGATACTCACTGATAGAATTGGTGAAGAGCCAACTGATAAGCAACTTGTGCTCTATCTTCAGCATCCAAACGATGCCGTGGAATTTTTCAAATTCGAGGCAAAATTCGGTAAAGTATATGTCCTTCCTCCTTCAATCTTCCTCCATCAGGGTAGTTTTGAACCAGGAGAAACCTTATCTTTTCTTGACCATACCGGAAAAGAGCATATGGTTGAAGTCGGGCCTTCCACAGTGAATGAAGATGGACAAACCTCCGTCTATCTCAATGTGGACCATCATCAGCGTATTTACAACTTCGCCCCCGAACTTGCTGAAGGTGCTGTCGCGCCTGCGGCGGCTATGTCCAAAGAGGAGATCCTTGATCTTGCCAAAGCCGGGGACATTCGAGCATCCTTTGTAGGAAATATATGCGAAGTGAGCGTTGAAGCAGGTCAGGAAGTAGCTGCCGGTGATAAAGTAGCAGTTATGGAAGCCATGAAAATGCAGACCCCAATTACCAGTGAAATTGACGGTATTGTAACCACAGTTTCAGCTAAGGTGGGTGATTCTCTGCAGCCTGGTGATAAGATTCTGAAAGTGGATGTTGATGAGTAAGAGTATTTATCAATAATTAACAGACAAAGCCCTTTCATATATGTTATGAAAGGGCTTTGTTGTTTGTATCATGGAGCCGACAAGCAGAATCGAACTGCTGGCCTACGCTTTACGAG
>JAOZKN010000177.1 GCA_029935315.1 Desulfocapsa sp.
CCGTATTTGTCCATCATTTCAGCCATCTCAAAGCCGTTGGTGATGCCTCCTGCTGCAATGAGCGGTATGTTTTTAACAACGTCACGAATGGCTGGAAAAATTTCATGGAGGGTCTTATCAGTGCCAAGGTGACCACCAGCCTCGCAGGATTCAACAATAATCGCCGCAGCACCAAGCCGTTCTGCAAGTTTTGCAATGCCTGGTGAAGAGACAATCATCACGATGGGGACGTTATGCTCGCGTCCGATTTTGAATATATCACGGGAAAAACCGGCTCCGGTGATAATCATATCGATTCCGGCATCAATTGAAACCATGACAAGATTATAAAAATCCTTCATGGCATACATGACATTTACTGCGACCACACCGTCAGTATTCTTTTTGGCTTTGAGGATATCTTTGCGCAGATCCTCAGCAGGAAGGGCAGAACCACCAATGACCCCGATACCTCCACAGTCAGCCACGGGAGCCGCCAGTGCAGCAGTGGAGACACGAATGGACATACCACCCTGAATCAGGGGAATGGGGGCGGTAAAGCCTGCTATTTTTAACTCGGGTAATTTCATTTACGTAAATGCTCCTGTACTAACACCGGTAAACGGTAAGTGAGGCCGGTATAAGTGCCTTGTGGGCACTTGTACGATTCTGATTTCAATTATATCGATAACTTATCGTTTTCTACTGCTGTTTTCATAGAATAAGGCACTAATAGTCTGTAGTAATAAAAACGGATAATGCCCCGCTTGCAGATTTTTGTCAAGGAATGCTGCAAGGACAGGTCATTGGGAATAGTAAGTATAAAAGACTTATTGTCAGCACAATTCTGCATAAAATTGCTTAAAAGTGTCGATTTTTGCTGGTGAGACCCTCCTGTGCTTGACATTTTCCGGTAATTGCGTTTAATTTCATTGTTTTTTGAATATGAAATAGTGATGGCGTCGTAAAAACTCTTCACCTACTTCGTTGCTGCATTTTCTGTTTAATTGCGATGTACCCTAGTACGCTGAAATCAAACAGAAAACACGCGCCTCGTATCTGAAGTTTTTTACTTATCCATCTCTCAATTGACCTTTTTGCGAACTTATCAATATTGATAAACTCGTAAAAACCTCAGAATTGACGGAGCATGGCAGTGAAGATATCGGCCCTGAACGGCTTTAAAGATATAGTACCCGGTGAAGTGGAGCTCTGGCAACATGTGGAAAACGTTGCCCGTGATATTTTTGCGCGCTTTCATTTCTCCGAGATCCGTATGCCTATTCTGGAAAAGACGGATCTCTTTGCCAGATCAATTGGTGAAGCGACTGATATTGTGGAAAAAGAGATGTACACTTTTGTCGACAAGCAGATCACCATGCGTCCTGAAGCCACAGCTTCTCTGTTGCGTGCCTACATCCAACACGGTCTGCATGTGAAAAAACCTGTGCAGCGCCTCTTTACCATCGGCCCCATGTTTCGTCATGAACGTCCGCAAAAAGGGCGTCTGCGCCAGTTTCACCAGATGGATGTTGAGGTGCTTGGTGCTGCAAATCCTCGTGTTGATGCTGAACTTATGGGCCTTGGCTCCATGCTTATGGAGGAGCTGGGAATTTCGGTGAGTCTTGAAATGAATTCTTTGGGCTGCCCCGTTTGTCGTCCCGGATTTCGGGAAACACTGCTCAATTTTATCAATGAACGACTGGAGCATTTATGTGACGATTGCAAACGGCGCAGCAGTACCAACCCTCTGCGAGTGCTGGATTGTAAAAATCCCAAGTGCCGGGAACAGGTTGAGGAAGCGCCCTCCATCCAGGAACATCTCTGTGAAGATTGCGATACCCATTTTGCCGCAGTGCAGAAGAATCTGCAACAGCTTGGTGTACAGTACAGCCTGAACAAATTTATGGTTCGTGGCCTTGATTATTACACCCGGACAACCTTTGAATTTATCACAGAAGACTTGGGTGCTCAGGCAGCGGTTGGTGCCGGAGGTCGTTATGACGGCCTTATTGAGCAGCTCGGTGGCCCTAAAAATATTCCTGGGATTGGCTTTGCCCTGGGTATGGAACGACTTGTACTCTTGTTACAGCAACAGGAGCAGGAACAAGCTGCTGCAAGTGGGGTTGATATTTTTATTGCCGGACTTGGCGAAAAAGCCTCGGAGTTCGCCTTCCCACTTGTCCACACCTTACGGCTGAATAAAATTGTAGCCGCCATGGACCATGAGGGGCGCAGTCTGAAAAGCCAGATGAAACAGGCCAATAAGGCCGGTGCTGCCTGGGTTCTTATCGTTGGTGAGAATGAACTGGAGCAAGGCCAGGTGGTGTTACGAAATATGGAAACGAAGGAGCAGGAGGAGATTACAACCTCTTCCCTGATTGATATCTTATTGGAAAAGCTCCAGTAAGATATTGAAGAAGTGATACAGTTTTTAAGCTAATTTATTAATTATTTAACACGGAATGTAATTTAAGGTGGATTTGTAAAAAGCTTCATATTCGAGGCGCATAAAATTCAGATTATTTCGGCGTACTCAAGGTACGTTGTAATGATTTGAATTTTATAGCAACGAAGAAGATGAAGAGTTTTTGTGAATCCAACAATTACCGGGAAACACTATGGAATCGATGGGAAATCTCAGGAGAACACACTCCTGCAACGATCTGACAAGCGCCGACATCGGCAAAGAAATTATCCTCATGGGCTGGGTTCTCCGCCGACGGGATCACGGTGGCGTTATATTTATCGATCTTCGCGATCGTCACGGCCTCACTCAGATCGTTTTTAACCCGGAAGTAAACCCAGAGGTTCACGATAAGGCCCATAAGATTCGTTCCGAATGGGTCATTGCCATTCGTGGCAAAGTTGCAGCACGACTTGAAGGAATGGCCAATAAAAAGCTTGCCACCGGTGAAATCGAGGTTTTTATTGATGAGCTGCGCATCCTGAACGTATCAGATACCCCACCATTTCCCCTTGATGAAGAATCTGAAGTTTCTGACAATATTCGACTCCAGTATCGCTATATGGATCTCAGGCGTCCTGAAATGGCAGCCAAGCTGATTCAGCGTCATAAAGCAGTGCAATCCATCCGTACCTATTTGAACGACAACGATTTTCTCGAAGTTGAAACCCCCATGCTCACCCGCTCAACTCCCGAGGGAGCAAGGGACTATCTGGTTCCAAGCCGTGTAAATGCCGGAAAATTTTACGCCCTGCCCCAATCACCACAGCTCTTTAAACAGCTGTTGATGGTTGGCGGAATGGATCGATACTATCAGATTGTAAAATGTTTTCGTGATGAAGATCTGCGTGCCGATCGTCAGCCTGAATTCACCCAGATTGATATGGAGCTCTCCTTTATGGATGAGGAGCAGATCATTGAAATCA
>JAOZKN010000178.1 GCA_029935315.1 Desulfocapsa sp.
ACAAAGGGTTCTCACCAAGGCTAAATGCTATAGTCGCAAAGCTATGACGGGTTTGGTTCATTGGTCGATAGGGAATAGAAGCCTTTTCCAATGCCTGTTTTTTGCAATCTAAAAATCCCCACTTTTGCAAACAAAAATCCTCAGTTGAAGGTGGGGAATTTTTAACGATAAAAATTGTTTAAATTGTTGGCTTCAGCCATCAGAGCATCCCCTCCTTTTATGGTTAGGTTTGTTTGTTTTTCAATCTTCATGCGAGCCTTCAACTGCTCTTGCCATGTATTAATATCTCTTCAAGTTTTTTGTAGGATTTAGTGTGTTTCTCTTTTGGCATACGAGAAATATTGTGAATCTTCCATTGTACGGCCGGGAGTTTTGCTGCTTCAGGGTGTGTGAATTGCTCCCAGTCTGGTGTTCCTTTTTTTACAGAAAGCAAAAAGACTTTGTCACGTTCACTCAATGATCTGTGTATTGTGGATATCAAGGAGTCTAGAGCTTGTTGTAGCTCTTCAACTGATATTGGATCACGAGTCATCCCTTCAAATTCATTTGCATACATTCCACGTATGTCTTTTTTATTAGGATCCAAAAGATCTGCCATGGGGCGATTATGGCTGATGAGGTAGATGAGAAAACAGTTTTTCAGATCTTCTGTTAGTCCTTCGTGAGATAGTAAATGGTGTACGTCGAAGAGATCTCTTGGGTGCTGACGATCTAAAGCTGCGCAAATCTTCCCGCCATAGATATCCGTAAAGTGTAAAAGGCGCATTCTGGCAGCACCAAACATGTCTTCAACAGAAGGTGAAAGTTGCTGTACTATTGTAGGGTTTATCGTACCACGTAGGACTGGAGTGACTTCTATTTTGATCATTGAATTCTTTCCAAGGGCATGGAGTCGAATGCAGTACTTGGTCTTTGGTAAAAAAATGTGTTTTATCTTTGTACCGGGAATATATCTGATAATGTTTTGACCAATATTTTTAAGTGCGGTATCCATATTATGGAGGCTTGTCTCACGATCTTCTAATGGTAAGTACGCGAGGTCAATATCAACAGAAAGGCGAGGCATGTCACGAATAAATAAGTTGATAGCAGTGCCTCCCTTCAGTGCAAAACAATCCTCTTTATGGACTTGTGGTAGCACAGTTACCAACAGCCTTACTTGATCAGAAAAAGTCTGGTCTAGTTTCATCGGCCATCTCCTTTGGTACGGTTATTTGAAATTCCTTATCTAGTGTTCCTCCACGAACAATCATCCGTTTTCCGTTGCCAAGATTGATTTCAGATAAGTTTAGTGAATCAAGGTACTGAAGATTATGCCGTTTGGTGAACCATAAAAAGAGTCTATTGACACGCACCATTTTGCAGGCAGGTAACAGTTGGTTGAGTAACTTTGGCCTCAGGGTAGTCGCTGCTTCAAAATATGTGTCAGCCATTCTGAAGTCTGACTCATCTCTAACATCATTTAATAGTTCTAACAGGGCTAGTTCTATGGATGCGTATGGTATCTGCCAATCCCAATGTCCGAAGGGACGTTCGGTGATTGCTGCAGCAGGGAGGTTCTTAAATATTTTCAACTGGTGAGAAACTATTTGTACTGGTTTCTTGAGGGTGGTTAGCCAGGATGGAAGTTTTCCTTCACAGTAAAGATGTATCTGTTGGAGTCCGCCAAGGGGAAGGTAGTGGGCAAAGCCTAGTGAATCGAGTGCTGAGCGGCCTCCAACATGAACATCATGGCCTAACTGAATGGCAGAATAGACAAAGTGTTCCCATTTTAAAGGAGGGCCGGGTTTACGATATACACCACGACTGATTGACGTTAGCTTACCGGATCGAAGCAAGTAGTCGATAGCTGGTTTGCGAAACCCAATTTCTTTTAGCTTCTGGCGGGTTATAAGCAATCCATCAGGTATCTTTTCCAATATCATCTTTGTGGGTTTATGCATTCGCGTTTTCTCATAGTATAGGTATGACTTTCATTGTATTTGTAAACCAAAAAGAGTGGTTTGTCAATTGGTGATTAGTCATACTATAGTTATGATAAGTCAGGAATGTGTAAACTTCGGTGGCCTTACAGATTATTTGTGAGGGACGATAATTTGCCCAAGTTAGCTAGGTTCGTACTTTAGCAGTGAGGAACTCATGTATTAGAAGAAATGATGGAGCTCAACTCGTAACTTGTACTTCGTCCTTTTCCAGGGCGTTTCTGGAGAATATCTTTTTCAACAAGATTGCTTAAATCTCTACTGGCTGTAACTTTACTGCACTTTGTCATTCCCGCATATTTTCGAGTCGTCATTCCTCCTTCAAATCGTTCCCCAGCATCCAGTAGTCGGTTGATGGCCTTGTGTTGCCGAGTGTTAAGTGGCGTTTTGTTGTGTTGTTGCCAGAAATTAGCTTTCATGACAACTCTTTCAACAACCCACTGTGATTCATGCATGGCGGCTTCAAGAGTTTGTAAAAACCATTTAAGCCAGTTAGTTATGTCCAAATCTTTTTTACCAGCGGTTTCTAGGACTTGATAATAACCTTTTCTGTCCATGCTAATATGCTTGGAAAAAGAGACGAGTTGCATTGTAGCTGGATAAGCCCCTGCCAGTAAGTAATCTGTAACTGCCCTGCCTACTCGTCCATTGCCGTCATCAAATGGATGGATCATGATAAACCACAAGTGAGCAATCCCGGCCTTAAGTATAGGATCAGGTTCATTGTTGCTATTAACCCATTGAAGGAATTGATCCATCTCCTTGGATAGTCCTTTTTGGGGGGGAGCAACGTAATGAACTGTTTCTTTGCCGAATGGTCCTGATACAATCTGCATTTCTTCTTTGCCCCGGTATCTACCAATACGGATTTTGTGTAGCCCGGAATAGCCGGAGGGAAACATTGCAGCGTGCCAGCCAAGTAGTCTTTCTTCTAAAAGTGGTTGCTGATGTTTGTCTCTTGCATCCAGCAGCATGGAAACAAGGCCATCGGTCCGTGCGTCAGAGTCGTCTATCTCCACAGGCAGGCCGAGTCGTTTACGTACAGATGCCCGAACTGAACTACGACGAAGAGCTTCTCCTTCGATAGCTGCTGTTTCCATTGCATCGTCTGCGAGCATCTGTTCCTGAGCATCTATTCGCTCATCATCGTTTAAAGTACGGGAGATTGTTTCTAGTCCACCAATTAGCCGGGAAACAACACCAATATCAGCAAGCAATGTTTTTGCGTCATAATAAAACACTGGCCAGTCACTGTGTTGCCATACCCATTGATTTGTTTGCATGAGTTAATCGTATCAAAAAATATACGATTAGGCAAGGTAATCGTATCATGGTAAAGTGATGTGTAGAGTTAAAGATTTTGCCCAAATTAGCGATACCGTTCTCA
>JAOZKN010000179.1 GCA_029935315.1 Desulfocapsa sp.
GCCAGAGTAGCGGCAATAAGTGACCTGAAAGCAACCTGGGTTATTTCTTTGGTTTTCTCCGGAGCAATGCCCGAGATCGCACCAACAAAGATTGCTATGGATGCAACGTGGGTAAAACCGCATAAGGCATAGGTGGCAATAACCGCTGAACGAGGGTCACTCAGTGCATTATCCGCCAGGAGCCTGGCCAGATCCTGATAGGCAACGACCTCTGTCAGGATCAACTTTTCTCCAATCAAGCGTGCTATCTTTTCCACATCCACAGGGTTTACCCCCAACATATAAGTGAGGGGATAGGCAAGATAGGTCAGCAATACCTGTAAAGAGAGTCCTGAGATTAAAAAACCGAGAAACATATCCACCAGTGCGGTGAGTCCCAGGACTGCAATTAATAGCGCTGTAATGGAGAGGATAACTTTGACCCCCTCCTGGGCACCGTTGATCAGAGCGATAAAAAAATTATCGGGTTTCTCATAATGGGGACGAATGTTCTGTCCCAGCGTCTCAGGTTCTTCTGATTCCGGCCATATCAGCTTGGCCATGATAATGGCTGCGGGTGCAGAAAGAATTGAGGCCGAGACAAGGTGCCCGGCAATGGTTGGAAAAACATCCTGTAAAGTAAAGACGTAGAGCGCAAGCACATTTGATGCAACGGTTGCCATTCCAGCGGTAAGTAAGGTGCAGAGCTCGGAATGGGTCATGTTTTTGATATGAGGTTTCACGGTAAAGGCTGATTCGACCCCAACAAAGATATTGCTTGAGACGGCGAGTGCTTCTGCCCCGGATATTTTCATAAGGCTGGTGAATGCTTTGGCAAAAACTCTGATTATCAGGGGCATGATATTGAAATAATAGAGCACCGAAATAAGAGCTGAGAAGAAAATAATGGTTGGCAGAGCCTGGAAGGCAAGGATAAAGCCAAAAGAACCTTCGACTCCCGGGGGAAGAGCAAGATTACCAAAAACAAAACGACTCCCTTGGGCGGCACAGCCCAGCACTTTGACCACAATGTCGTTTATGGCAAGGAAGACCTTGCTGCCAAAGGGGATGATAAACACGAAACAGGCAAAGGAAAACTGGAGGACAAGGCCCCAGATTATCACCCGCCAGTTGATATTCTTTCTGTTGGTGGAAAACAGCCAGGCCAAAAGCATAAAGCCAAATAAACCGCAAAAACTTACCAGATTATACATGAAATTCCGCCTCAGGGATCTTGGTTAGCACTCTCGACTGTACAAAAAGAGAACACATCAGCTTTCTACTGTCTTCAGTGCACGTCCAAACGTGCTAAACAGAGCCGTTGACGTCCCGTCCCCAAATTGCATAGCCAACAGTACCGATCACCCCAAAAACAAAAGCTGTGAGAAAATTAACCGTGGGGCTTATCAGCCACAAAAAGGCACCGCCAAAGGCAGCAATCGATACGACCATGTCCCGTAACATATAATACAGGCCAAAGACTGCTGCCTTACGATCCTCGGGAGCCAGGTCCATTATCAGGGTTTTCCGGGTTGGTTCGCCAAATTCTTTGAGACCGCGTAAGACAAAAACTGGCACCAGTAAAGCAAAGGATTGGCAGAAAAGCAAGGCCAGGGGGAAAAGAGTAAAAAAGACAAATGTTATCAATACAAATGTTTTCTTACCACCTTTATCAGCCAGATAGGCCACAGGGATATACACCATTAACGCTGTAAGCATCTCAATGGAGGTCAAAACACCAAACTGAATTGCTGAAACGGGACTATCGATGGTTTTCATACACCAGATTACAACAAACGCATAAGGAATCTGTTCACAGTAGCGGATGAGAATATCAGAGACCAGAAGCCTTTTCAGATCAGAGCCCATATGATGCAGAAGTTTGAATGGATTTTTTTCAGCAGCCAGCCTGTCTCTCATTTTTGCAGCATCTGAGGGCGTATCCTTGATAAAGCGTTGCTGTATGACTGTGGCGACGATGGCAAGCAGCAGAGCAACCACAAAGGCAGCCCTGACCCCGTCTCTTTCACCCCACAAACCAATACAGACGCCACCCAGAAGTGGCCCCAGTGCCATGGGAATACGACGCACGAGGGCAAGCATGGAAACCCCCATGGTACGTTTTTCCAGGGGAAGAACTTCTGTAATAAGCTTCATGGTGGCGGGCAGTGAAATTGCACTCCATGAAAGAAAGAAAACGGCACCAACGATCACCGCCTGCCAGGCAGGAATCAGGATAACGATGAGAAAGCCAAACATCGCAACACAGTTAAAAAACAGCAGTGCCCGTTTGGTGCCGAAACGGTCGGAAAGGTAGCCGCCAAGGAAGGAATAGACGGCAGAAAGAAAATTGTCCAGGCCATTGAGCAAACCGATGGTCAACGCGCCGCCACCCAGGGCCATCAGATAAATAGGGAGGAAGCGCTCTGCCATCCGTTCACCGAGCAGGATGAGGGCAACCATGGCCAGAATGCCGAGGGTAGAACGTTTTAATGCCAGAAAATCAGCAACACTTCGAACACGGCTTTTGGAAATATCTGTCATAATTTAACGCAAAGTTGCAATGCTCAGAATCAATTTCCAGCTACATCCAGACGACACCATGCATAGAGCGCATCATATACTTCAAACTGATGTTCCAGATTCACAAAATCGTCGGGAAACCTGAGGCTAAACCCAACGGCAATGGCCTCCAGCCCTGCTGCCATCGGGTCATTCTGCAGATTGTCGGTGTCGGCCGCATTGACGATCTTAGCCAGTCGCAGCAATCCCTTATCAACCAGCCCATACTCTTCAATAAGAACATCAAAGGTGCAAAGCTCACCCCGGTGATGCAACTCTGCACCGGGTGTATCGTAGGCAATAGCTCCTTCTTCTTTGGCCACAGTCAGCACCTGACTCTTTGGCACAAACAAAAACTCTGCAGCCGAATCAAGAAAACGGCTGATCAGCCAGGGACAGGCAACGCGATCCACATGCACGTGGGAACGAGTGATCCATTTCATATATATTTCCTATCGGTTGTACGAGCCAAAATACGTCAAGGCACTTTTCATGGCAGTCTCTGTATCTTCAAGTACATGGCCGAACTTGCCTTTCAGGTCATCGCTCAGATGAAACACATACTCCTGCGCTGCTTCCTCACCATATTTCTCGGTAAACATTTTGGCAAACTCAAGAACCCGTGTAAAATCATGGCGTTCATTTTTGTTCTCTGGATCATCGATCCATTCATGAACTTCTTTGTATTCCTTTCCTGTTCGTGCAAGACTTGCTGCTACATGTTTTTTGATTGGCGGCATTAACCTACCCTCCTCTATTACATTTATTAAAGTATGATGGCGTCGTATTTATACCCTTTTTTCGGGTGAAAACTCTTCATCTTCTTC